>JBKPJP010000209.1:0-21929 GCA_046730735.1 Acidobacteriota bacterium
CCAGCGCGCAGTTTCAGAACGGAAACCTGAACAACATCACCGGCGGTTCGACCACGGTCGCGCCGTTTGCGCAGATCAACGCGGTCAATCCGGATCTCGACACGCCTTACACGATGGGCTACAGCCTCAGCGTGCAACGCGAGCTTCCGCACGGTATCTTCGCGGAGGCTGCTTACGTCGGAAATCTCGGGCGTCATTTGATTCGCCAGCCCGACATCAATCAACCGACTTTCGAGCAGCTTAGCGCCAACATCCCTCCGGGTCCGAACGTCAACGTCAACTTCCTGCGGCCGTACAAAGGCTACACCGCAATCAGGATGCGCCTGAGTGATTCGACTTCGAACTATCACGGGCTGCAGCTTTACGCGGCCAAACGCAAGGGCGACCTGTTGATGACCACTTCGTACACGTGGTCCAAGGTGCTGACTGACGCGAGTGGCTTCAACGACAATCCCGAAGATCCATTCAACCGACGATACAACTATGGACCAGCGACATTTGACCGCCGTCACGTCTTCTCGCTGACATACACGTATACGCCGAAGATGTTCAGCCGCATGCGTGGTTTTGCGAAGGCCGTGCTTGATGGCTACGAAATCAGCGGTGTCACGCGTCTGCAATCAGGGCCGTACCTGACTGCTACGGCAACTGGAAACTCCGCGCTCGGAAATCGCCGCGCCGATTGCACCGGCGACCCGCTCTTCCCGAATGGCCAGCGTGATGCAAACCACTGGGCCAACCCTGACTCGTTTCAGGCGGCGCCCGATTCTCGTCGCGGCACTTGCGGCGCCGGCACGATCGAAGGCCCGGGTGCGCAGACGTGGGACTTCTCGCTACGCCGTAATTTTGGATTGACGGAGAGGTTTAAGCTGCGGTTCCAGGCTGATATATTTAACGCTTTCAACCGGACCAATTTGCGCGATCTCGAGGTGAATCGCAGTAACGCTGCGTTTGGACAAATTTCGACCTCCGGTCCGCCGCGCAATATTCAGTTTGGATTGAAGCTTATTTTTTAAATGAAATCCGTCTTTATCTGTGTCATCTGTGTAACCCTGTTCGTTACCGCGCGGGCGAGTACGGTCACCACTTCAACTTTACGCGATGAGGTAAACACGTTTCTCGGCAAAGAACTCGCGGCGCACCTGGCGGCGATCAAGTCGCTGGACCCGCCGCCGGATCGAATCCTCGGAGTGCCGACGACGGGTGAATACTCATGGGGCACGTTCATGCGCTCGCTTGCCGCGTACGCGGAAACTACCGGCAATCGGGAACTCGCGGGTCGCGATCTGGCGAAGGCCGTGGGCCAGATTGGATTGATTGAATCACGCGCCGGCAGTAAAGCATTTTCGCAGCTCTATGCCGCGCTCGCGCTGCGTCACTTCGGGCGTGATTTGAAAACGAATCCTCTCTGGCAGAGTTTGTCGCCGGAGGAGCAGACGGCGTGGCGCTCGTTACTGAACCCGGAGCGCTTCTACGATCCGAAGACTAATCGCGTGATCGATCTCGCGGAGAATTATCTCGGCGTCGCGTCGCGCATCGCGAGTATCGGTTACGAGCTTGGCATCTCGAACGATCGCGCGTTTCTTGACAAGCTGCTCGATCGCGCCGCGGTCCAGTTTACCGAAGGCAATCTTTACGCTGACGATGCACCGCCTACCGGACGTTTCGATCGCTACTCGAACGAGTATGCGCGCTATATCTGGGAAGCAGCGGAGACTGCCGGTCGCAAAGACTTGCTCGATAAGGTTCGTCCTTCGTTGAAAGCGCAGATGCGACTTTGGTGGGACCTCGTTTCGGAAGATGGTTACGGTTACAACTGGGGGCGCAGTCAGGGCGTGGTCAGTTATCTCGACACGCCCGAGATCGTCGGCTTTCTGGCGTCGCACGCTGAGTTTCGTCCGGCGCCGCTCGCGGACCTCGCAGCGCTTTATTACCAGGCGTGGAATTATCTGCTGCACGACTATCGTCCCGACGCGCACCTGCTTTCGATCTTTGCATTCGGCCGCGGCAATTACGCTTACATCTCGCGCGATCGCGAGTGGCAGCAGACGACCGGTTTCTTTGGTAAGCTGGCGAATTCACACACACCGATCATGAATGCGCTGGAGAAAGAAGGAGTGACGACTTTTCCGGTGACGCCGTCTTTACCTCCAATAGCTCGTTTCGAGTTCTTTCGCAAGACGCCCGAGCGTTCGGCGGGAGTTTGGGTAGTGCGTCAGGGAGCGTTGCGCTTTGCTTTGCCGATCACCACTGGTCCAAAGCCGGGCATGTCGGATTATCAACCGTCGCCGCACGGCTTGCCGGGTTTCGCGGCGCCGGTTGAACAGATCTACCCAGCCATGACGCCTTTTATCGAACTCGCTGATGGCCGCACTGTTGTGGCAACGGATGGGGCCGACGTGATTGAGCCTTCCAGCAATGGCCGCACGCTACGCGTGCGCTGGACCAGGTGGGCCGTAGTCGGAATGCCGGCCGGAAAGCTGCAGGACGTTGGACTCACGAGTGAGGTCGTATGGCGAATTGAGGACGGCACGCTGACGCGAGAGGAGACGTTGAGCTCGAAGCAACCTGTCAGCATTTGTCGCTGGCGGATGGCGATACCATCGACGTACAGCAATATCGATATGGAGATGCTTAAGCGAGGCGCGGTCCGGTTCAAATCAGCAAAGGGTGCACTCGACGTGACGTTTGGCGCGGACTTTCCGGTTGCAGCAACCGTGGTTGCAGCGGGCGACACCCCGTTGGGACGCGGCGTTCATGGAGCGATTCCGTTGCACCTTATGTATGAAGCTCAGAACGTCGAGTTGAAGTCCGGCAGCCCGCTGAGAATCAAACTTATTTTAATGCCGCAGAACTAGGGGAGTTATTACATGAATCCAATCACGCCGGAAACTTGTTTTGTTCCGAAGACACACGAAGGGAAGGGGCGCCGCACGGCTGTCGCTCCGGGCGCGACCGCCGCCCGTTACCTGCACTATGGCCGCATCACGCTTGCGGCCGGCGATGAGCCAATCACGTTCAACAGCAACGATCACGAGATCGGATTGATCTGTTTGAAAGGCAAGGCGACTGTAAAAGCCAACGATGAGACGTTTACGTTGGACCCGTATGATGCGGTTTACGTGTCGCGTGATTCTGAGATTGAAGTTGGACCAGATGGTACGGATGGATGTGATCTCGCTGAAGTGTCGGCGCCCGTCGAGAAGCGCTACCCGACGAAGTTTGTTTCGTACAAAGATGTGCGCCAGAACCCGAAGCTGCATTTGATCGCCGGCAAGCCGCCCGCGGAACGTGACCTGAACGTGCTTATCGGCGCGAACGTCGAGGCCGGCCGCATCATGGCGGGTGTGACCTTTTCGACGCCCGGCAATTGGACGTCATGGCCTCCTCACGAACATTCGAAACTACTCGAGGAGGCCTATCTTTTTATCGACATGCCGGCGCCGTCGTTTGGAGTGCAGTTTGTCTACACCGATCCGGAAAAGCCGGAACTGGTCCAGGTCGTGCGCGAAGGTGATTGCGTGCTGATGCCGCAGGGCTATCACCCGAACGTTGCGGCGCCGGGCGGGCAGATCAATTTCCTGTGGATGATGGCGGCGATTCGCGAAGGCGAGGACCGGCTTTACGGCGTTGTGAACGTGCAGCCTGAGTATGCCGCCGGCGGATCCGGCCTGGAAGCTGTTAGTGACAAAAAGTAAAGGAATAGCAATGTCCAACAACGGCCATCATTTCGCCCGGCATCTGAACTGGTCCAACATTCCGGTCGAGCAGCCTGCGGAGGGAATCGAGCGGCAGATGTTTGTCGGCAATCGCATGATGATCTGTCGTTTTCGATTCAAGCCGTTTCTGATGACTCCGGAACATGATCATCCACACGAGCAGATGACGATCGTCGAGCGTGGCCGCGTGCGTTTCTTTATCGAAGGCAAAGAACAGATCGCGAAAGCCGGCGACGTGCTGCACTTCCCGTCAAATTGCTGGCACGGCGCGACGATGATGGACGAGGAAGTGGTCCTGATCGATATCTTTTCTCCCCTGCGTGAAGACTTTTTAGGGAAGGCAGATTGATTTCACGCAAAGGCGCAAAGATTAAAAGATAAGCTCGCAAAGAATCTCCTTTGCGCCTCCTTCTTTTTATCTTTGCGCCTTTGCGTGAAACTGAATGTAACGGGCTTGATTCTTAATCAATTCAAACTACACGACCGCGTTGCTTTGGTTACCGGCGCTTCAACCGGCTTAGGCGCCGCGATCGCCGTTGCTCTCGCTGAAGCGGGTGCGCAGGTTTGTTGTCACGGCAACACACGCTCCCCGGAGTCGACCTGTGATTATGCAATAAGCGGCGATTTAAGCGATCCGCAGACTCCAAAGCGGCTAATTGCGCAGACGCTCGAACGCTTTGGTCGCATCGATATCCTCATCAACAATGCCGGCACGATTCGCCGCGCGCCCGCAGTCGATTACTCGGAAGAAGATTGGGCGGCAGTGATCGAAGTGAATCTCTCGAGTGTCTTTCGTCTTTCGCAGTTAGTGGGTCGCCACCTGATCGAGAACAAGCGCGGTGGCAAGATCGTCAACATCGCCTCGCTGCTTTCGTTCCAGGGCGGCATCACGGTTCCCGCTTACGCAGCGTCGAAGGGTGGCGTGGCCCAACTCACTAAGGCGCTCGCAAACGAGTGGGCTAAACACGGAATCAACGTCAACGCCATCGCCCCGGGTTATATGCGCACCAACAACACCGCCGCGCTACAGGCTGACGAAACACGCAACCGCCAGATTCTCGAACGAATCCCCGCGGGTCGCTGGGGCGAACCCGGCGATCTCGCCGGCGCCGCCGTCTTTCTTTCATCAAGCGCAAGTGACTACGTGAACGGCCACGTTCTCGTCGTCGATGGAGGCTGGCTGGGACGATGATCGAAGAACAGGTTTCAATCCGTGTTGAAAATCAGCGTCAATCTGTGGCCCATTTTAGGTGGGTAATATGCGCGCTCCTATTTTTCGCGGCCACCATCAACTACATCGATCGCCAGGTGATTGGCATTCTCAAGCCAACGCTGCAAACCGAGATTGGTTGGACTGAAGTTGGTTACAGTTGGGTGGTCTTCTCTTTCCAGGCTGCGTATGCGATCGGGCTCCTCGGTGTTGGCCGGCTGATCGATCGCATCGGTACGCGTAAAGGTTTTTCCCTCGCGATAATTTTCTGGAGCCTCGCGGCGATGGCCCACGCCCTCGCGCGCACCGTATTTGGTTTCGGCGTCGCCCGTTTTTTCCTCGGGCTCGGTGAAGCTGGCAATTTTCCTGCCGCTATCAAAACCGTCGCCGAGTGGTTTCCGAAAAAAGAGCGCGCACTCGCCACCGGGATCTTCAACTCCGGTACGAACATCGGCGCGCTCGTCACACCCCTCGTCGTGCCGGTGATCACGCTTGCGTGGGGCTGGCGCGCGGCCTTCATTGCGACCGGTGCGATCGGTTTTCTGTGGTTAGTTGCATGGCTGGCTCTTTATCGACGACCCGAAGAACACCCGTCAGTCTCGAAAGCCGAGCTGGCCTACATTCAAAGTGATCCGCCTGATCCGGAAGTCAAAGTGCCGTGGTCGCGCCTGTTGCCGCACCGGCAAACCTGGGCTTTCGCCGCCGCGAAGTTTATGACCGATCCGATTTGGTGGGTCTATCTCTTCTGGCTGCCTGACTTTCTTCACAAACGTCACGGTCTCAGTCTGAAAGATTTTGGACCACCGCTCGTGGTGGTCTATCTTTTAGCTGACATCGGCAGCATTGGCGGTGGCTGGCTTTCGTCGTCGTTGATCAAACGCGGTTGGACCATCAACGAGGGCCGCAAGCTCGCGATGTTGATCTGTGCGCTCGCGGTGATTCCGATCGTCTTTGCTGCGCAGGCAGCGAACGTGTGGGTGGCGGTAGTGTTGATTGGTATCGCGGCGGCGGCGCACCAGGGTTGGTCCTGTAATCTTTTTACGACGACTTCCGACATGTTTCCGCGTCATGCGGTCGGATCGGTGGTGGGTATTGGCGGCATGGCCGGCGCTATCGGCGGTATGATGATCGCGCGGCTGGTTGGCGAGATACTCCAACGCATCGGCAGCTATGTGCCGATCTTCATTATTGCCGCTTCGGCGTACCTGGCAGCCCTGCTTGTCTTTCACCTGTTGTCGCCAAAGCTCGAGCCCGCTAAGCTCTAAACCCTATCCACAGATTACACAGATTCGTTTGTATACTCTGTGTAATCTGTGGATGAAAACTTATGAGTAGTCTGGTAGCTAAACCGAAGACGGGTTGTCGCTGGGATATCGTTAGTCTCGGCGAGGTGATGCTGCGTCTCGATCCGGGTGAGGGACGTGTTGCGACCACGCGCAGTTTTCAGGTGTGGGAAGGTGGCGGCGAGTATAACGTGGCGCGCGGATTGAAGCGCTGCTTCGGGATGGACGCGGCGGTTGTGACCGCTCTAGCAGATAACGCGGTTGGCCGGCTGGTCCAGGATCTGATTTACCAGGGCGGTGTGGACCAATCACACTTGCGATGGGTGAAGTTCGACGGCGTTGGTCGCACTGTTCGCAACGGCCTCAACTTCACGGAGCGCGGCTTTGGTGTACGCGCGGCGGCCGGCTGTTCCGATCGAGGCCACACCGCGATCTCACAACTCAAACCCGGCGACGTCGATTGGGAAAAGATCTTCGGGGCCGAAGGCGCGCGTTGGTTTCACACCGGCGGCATCTTCTGTGCTTTGTCCGAAACGACGCCTCTCGTAGCACGTGAAGCGATGGAGGTCGCGAAAAAACACGGCGCCGTCGTCTCTTACGATCTCAACTATCGCGAGTCGCTGTGGAAGTCGATCGGCGGACAGGCAAAGGCGGTGGCAGTTAATCGCGAACTCGCACCGCTTGTCGATGTGATGATCGGCAACGAAGAAGACTTCACTGCCGCACTCGGACTCGAAGTCGAAGGAGTGGACGAACATCATTCGAAACTCGACGTGCGCAACTTCCAGCGCATGATCGAGCGTGCCGTAACTGAGTTTCCAAACTTCAAAGTCGTAGCGACGACACTCAGAAACGCAAAGACAGCAACGATCAACGACTGGGGCGCGGTTTGTTATACCGCCGGCGAACTTTACGAGGCGCCGGTGCGCGAGAATCTCGAGATACTCGATCGCGTGGGTGGCGGCGATTCGTTTGCTTCCGGGTTGATTTACGGTTTTCTCACTAATCGCGGGCCGCAGTGGGCGGTCGAGTGCGGCGCGGCGCACGGCGCACTCGCGATGACCACACCCGGCGATACGACGATGGCGACACTCGCGGACGTTGAACGAGTGATGAAAGGCGGTACCGCGCGAGTCGCACGTTAATGAACAAGACTGACGTAATCAAACAGATCCGCGATATCGGTGTGATCCCCGTTGTACGTGCTGCGACTGCCGATGAGGCTATGCGCGTGGTTGATGCGATTCGCGAGGGCGGGATTTCGGTGCTCGAGATCACAATGACCGTGCCCGGCGCGATTAAGGTGATTGAAGAAGTTACGAATCGTTTTGGAAACGACGCTGTGGTTGGCGCGGGCACTGTGCTCGATCCTGAAATTGCGGAGGCGTGTATTTCGAGTGGAGCGCAGTTTGTTGTCAGTCCGGCTCTGAATGTCGAGACGATCGCATGTTGCCGGCGTCATGAAATCACCGTCATGCCGGGCGCGCTTACGCCGACTGAAGTGGTTCAGGCGTGGAATGCGGGCGCTGATTTTGTGAAAGTGTTTCCGGCGGGAGCTGTTGGTGGTCCAGGTTATCTGAAGTCGTTGAAAGCGCCGCTGCCGCAGATCGAACTCGTACCGACTGGTGGGGTAAATCTAAAGACGGCGGCCGACTTTATCAAAGCTGGAGCTGCCGCGCTCGGAGTTGGAGCGGATCTCGTTGCCGGTGAAAGCGCTACGATTATGGAAAGAGCAAAGCAGTTCGTCGAGATTGTTCGCCAGGCGAGAGAACATTAGCCACGGATAACACGGATGACGCGGATTATTGATTGACGCCGCTCGCGAGGAAGCCGCCATCGACGGTGATGATTTCGCCGTTAACAAAGCTTGAGGCGTCAGAAGCGAGGAAGATTGCGGCGCCGGCGAGCTCATCGACGTTGCCGAAACGTTTCATTGGCGTGCGCAAGAGAAACTCGCGGCCACGTTCCGTTTCGTCGAGCAGTTTTTGATTGAGAGCGGTACGAAAGACACCGGGCGCGATCGCGTTGACGCGCACGCCGTGCGGCCCCCATTCAATCGCGAGCGACTTCGTCAGCGATGCGACCGCCGCTTTGCTCGCTGAATATGCTGCGACTTCATACAGCGCCACAAACGTCGAGAGCGAAGCGATGTTGATGATGCTGCCCGACTCGCGCTCGAGCATGTGCCGACCAAAAACCTGTGCCGCGCGCAACGTGCCGGTCAGGTTCGTATCGATGATGTCGTTCCAATCGGTTTCGGAGAAGTCGAGTGTTGGTGCGCGCTTTGTGCGGCCCGCGGAGTTCACGAGGATGTCGACTTTGCCAAACGCGCGAACCGATTCATCCAGGACGCTTTGTAGTGATGAGCGGTCAGAGACGTCAGACGCGACGCGCAGCGAACGCCTTCCGCGTTGTTCGATCTCGGCTGCGGCCGCTTCAACCATATCCAATCGGCGTGATGTAGGGACCACGTCCGCGCCTGCTTCCGCCATTCCTTTGGCGATGGCGAGACCGATGCCGGATGTGCCGCCGATGACGACCGCGACTTTGCCGTTGAGTTCGAGACGAGAATAGCTCATGATCAATCAGTGTCTAAGATGTTAAGCGAATACGCGATCATCGTCGATAACAACGACAATGTTGCGGTGGTTAAAAAGGCAACGTTCGCGGATCTCGAAGTCCAGTTGCCAAATGGCCAGGTGGTAAAGCTTCTAGGCGCCGTACCGCCGGGTCACCGTTTTGCAACGCGCGGCATCCCTGAAGGCGAATTCGTGCGCCAGTTTGGCCAGCCGATCGGAACTTCGTTGGGCATACGCAGTGGCGAGCAGATTACTCATGCCAACATGTCCAACGACGTGCCCATCATAAGAGATCTGCCCGAGAGTCTGCACACGCCCCCGCCCGATTACATTCCCGAAGCCGAGCGCCGCACGTTTATGGGCCACCGCCGGCGTGACGGACGCGTTGGCACGCGCAACTACGTTTTGATCGTGCCGACGAGTATGTGCGCGAGCCATGAAGCGCTACAGATCTCAACGATCGCGGAGTTCACGCTTTACAACCGCGACAAGTATCCAAACGTCGATGGTGTGGTGGCGATTCCGCACAACAAGGGTTGCGGTTGCCAGGATGGGTCCACGATCGACGTGATGCTGCGCACGCTTTCAAACTATGCGGATCATCCGAACGTTGGCGGCGTGATCTTAATCGATCTCGGTTGCGAAAAGACGAACCTGTCGCAGGTTGAGAAGTATTTACTGAAGCGAGAGAAATCGTTTGACAAGCCGGTCGCGAAGATCGGGATTCAGGAAGTCGGCGGCACCTCGGCGGCTATTCAACGCGGGCTCGCCGAAGTCGAACGAATGTTGCCGGAAGTGAATCAGAGCGCGCGCGAAGAGTGTTCGATCAGCGAGCTGGTGCTGGGTGTGAAGTGTGGTGGCTCGGATGGATTTTCCGGGATCTCGGCCAATCCTTCGCTGGGACGCGCCGCGGATCTGCTGGTGCGATCCGGTGGCACGGTTTTGATAACCGAAGTGCCGGAGTTTTGCGGCGCGGAGCATTTGCTCGCGAATCGGGCGAAGGATGTTGAGACGGGGCGCGCGGTTTATCGCATGGTCGATTGGTACAAGGAGTATGCGTCGAAGTTTGGCGCGGTGCTGAACAACAATCCGAGTCCGGGGAACATTGCCGGTGGGCTGCTGAACATCACGATCAAGTCGTTGGGTGCGATTGCGAAGGCTGGATCGACGCGCGTTGAAGGTGTGATTGAGTATGCGGAGACGGCGAAGACTCGCGGGCTCAACTTGATGCAAGGACCGGGATACGATCAGGAGTCGACGCCGGGGCTTGTGGCAGCGGGGGCGACGGTTGTTGTCTTCACGACGGGCAGAGGCACGACGATCGGGAACGCGATCGCACCGGTGATCAAGCTCGCGTCGAACACGCGCATCTTCGAGCGCATGCGCAACGATCTCGATTTGTCGGCTGGTGGTGTTATCGATGGGACTGAGACGATCGACGAGGTCGGGCAGCGCGTGTTTGATGAGATCTGTCGTGTGGCAGGCGGCGAGCAGGTGAAGGCAGAGCTGCACAAGCATCGCGAATTTCAGTTCTGGGCCGAGCAGACGGTTTCGCTTTAAGAAGTTTCACGCAAAGGCGCAAAGAAACAGAGCAAAGCCGCAAAGAAATCTTTGCGCCTCTTCTTGGTCCTTTGCGCCTTTGCGTGAAACTGCTTATGTCGACGGAGTTACTGACATCGAGTGGGTTGGATCTCTCGACGCTGACTGAGATCGTTCGCGAGGCGCTCGATGTGGTCCAGCCTGGCGAGCGTGTGCTCGCGATCATTCCCGACAAGACTCGCGACGATAACACTCACTTACTCTTCCCAATTGCAAATGAATTTCTCGCTGAGCGCGGTGTTGCTTCCTTCGATGCGCTCGTGGCGCAGGGCACGCACCCGCCGATGTCTGAGTCGCAGAAGCGCTCGAAGATCGGAGCCACAAATTTCTCGGGTCACTTATTCGATCATCGTTGGAACGAGCCTGACGAATTGATAACGATCGGTGAGTTGAGCGCTGAGGCTGTGCAGGAGTTGACCGGTGGGTTGATCGATCAGGCAGTGCCGGTGAGTATCAACAAGCTACTCGCGCCCGGGATATACGACACGGTGCTCGTCTTCGGCGCGACGGTTCCGCACGAAGTTGCTGGCTTTGCGGGGGGCGCGAAGTACTTTTTCCCCGGTGTTGCGGGGCCTGAGTTAACGCACACCACGCACTGGCTCGGCGCGCTCGCAGGTATCGAAAACATCATCGGCCAGGTCGAAACACCAACCCGCAAACTGATCGAAGCAGCCGCGGATTTCATCTCCGCACGAATCATTTCGTTGAACACAGTGGTCTCACGACAAGCGGATGGCGAGTTGGTGACTTACGCGCTCTTTGCAGGAGAGATTCGAGAAGCGTTTCGACGTGCGGCCGAAGTCAGTAGACACGTCCACATTCGTTACACGGACCGGAAATACAAGCGAGTAGTTGCGTTACTCGATCCGCACTACGACGAGCTGTGGGTCGGAGGCAAGGCCAGTTACAAACTGGGGGCGATCATCGAGGAAGGTGGCGAGTTGATCATCTACGCGCCGCACCTCACGAAACTCTCGGAGACGCATGGCGCGTTGATCGAGAAATACGGTTACGCGCCGCTCGAAAGCGTGCGCGACATGTTGGGCGTCTCCCCCGAGCTGCGTGAGAACTTGTGTATTGCGGCACACCTGGCCCATGTTGCGTACGCGGGAAGATTGGACGAGCAGGGCAAGGTCGTGCCTCGCTATCGCATCACGATGGCCAGCGGGTTGGATGAGGAAACGTGCCGCCGCGTTAATCTCGGGTACGCCGATTATCGAACCTTCGATTACGAATCGCTGGGTTCCGACCCTGATACGTTGATCGTCGAGAATGCCGGGCGAGACTTGTATCAGGTGTAAGAATTTCTCACGCAAAGGCGCAAAGCCGCAAAGTAAGACCTCCGGCATCCGAAGGGTCTTCCTTTGCGGCTTTGCGCCTTTGCGTGAGAATTCTTTTTAAGCGACTAGTGCGGTCTGCGATTCTATGTAGTGATTCAGTTGTCCGTCTGCGAGCGGTGTTGAGAACAAATATCCCTGCCCGTTCTCACACTCGAGCTTGCGTAACAGTTTCAACTGGTCTTCAGTCTCGACCCCCTCCGCCACCACATCCATCCCAAGATTCTGCGCGAGGGCCACGATCGTGCGGACGATCGCGAGGTTCTCTTCGTTCTCCATCATCTGCGTGACAAACGACCGATCGATCTTCAACGTGTCAATCGGGAACCGCTGCAGGTAACTCAAACTCGAATAGCCAAAATCGTCAATGCTCAACTGCACGCCGAGTTCTCGCAACTGCGTCAACAACCCAACCGCCGCCTCGATGTCGCGTCCAAACACTTCGTAACGCGCCTTGCCGCGAGCTTTCGCCTGGTGCATCGCTGTTTCCGCGTCGCGCAGGATGTCTGAAACCTGCTCGGCGTAATCGGAAGCGAGCGCGATGCCGATACTCAAAGTCGTATAAACTTCCTGGCCCAACAAGTTGAACGAGATCGAGAGCGCCTGTTGAATGCGCGTCGCTACTGACGAAGCTTCTTCCTCACCGGAAACATCATCGAGCAGCACTGCGAACTCATCGCCGCCGACACGCGCGAGCACGTCGTTCTGTCGCATGCACGTCTTGACTCGGTGTGCGATCTGTATCAACAACTGATCCGCGCTCGCATTGCCGAGACTATCGTTCACGAGCTTGAAGCGATCGACGTCCAGCAACAACACCGCACAGTTTCGATCCTTGCGTGCGACGCGATGCTTGAGCAGATCGTAAAAACGGGCGCGATTCGGCAACCCGGTCAACGTGTCCTGCGTTAGTTTTTCTTCGGCGCGCTTGCGGTCGCTGATGTCCTGCACCTGAAAGAACAAGCGCTTGGCGCCGCTTTCAGAGTCTTTCAAAAGTGAGACGTGCCACTGCACCCAAACAGAGTGGCCCTGGCCGTGAATGTATCGCTTCTCCTGCTCGTGACTCGGGATGTAGCCTTCGAGCACGCGTTGAATGTACGTCTGCACGTGCCGTAGATCTTCGGGGTGCGTCAGTACCTGGAAGTTCGTCGCGCGCAATTCTGGTTCTGAGTAACCCAGCAGTTTGCACAGTGCATCGTTTACTTGCAGCCAACTACCGTCCATTGAAACCACTGCCATTCCGATCGCCGCGTTATCGAAAGTTCCGTGACCAAACGCTTTCGGATTGGCCGAGATCGCGAAGGGAATTGAACTCGGAGCGACCGTCGACTCCGATTGCGATTCTGTTGTGTCAGCGGCGCCGATTTGTTTCTGAGTCCGTTCAGCCAAGCGGCGACGCTTCATGCGCTTCTGTTCGTACATAGCCTGGTCGGCCTGTTCGAGCAGTTCTTCGAAACAAGTCATGCGCTCGGGTTCGAGCGTTGCGACACCGATACTGAAAGCGAGTTTGTGACCACGCGTTTCGGACGCGTTGTAGGCTCTGAGGTTTTCGTTGAGTCGCTCGATTGCATCTTCTTTACTGGCGTGGGTGTCTGTCACCAGCACTGTAAACTCATCGCCGCCGAGCCTCGCGATGATGTCGGAACTACGGAAACTGCGATTGAGGATCGCAGCGGTATTGATCAAAGCATTGTCGCCTTCGTTATGACCAAACTCGTCGTTGATGCGCTTCATGCCGTCGAGGTCGATGAAGAGCAGCAGGAGCGTCTCTTTTTGACGGCGTGCGAAGTCGAAGTAGGGCGCTGCTTGTTTGAGTAGTCCACGACGATTGAAGAGGCCGGTCAGATCGTCCTTGAGCGAACTATTGCGCAGTGTCTCTTCGAGTTTCTTACGTTCGGTGATATCGCGCACAACGTGGACCAGTCCGCCACCGTCAACACTCGAGATAGAGATCTCGAGAGGGACAGTGCCGCCACTGAGTTTCAAGCCCATCGCTTCACCGCGCCACGAACCATCGCGCCAGACCGCGGGCATGATCTGTTCTTTGAGACGTTTCAACTCCTCTTCGAAGTAAAACATCTCCCAACTGGCGCCGATCAAACGTTCCGGGTACGTGTAGCCGAAAGTCTTCGCGTATGCGTCGTTAAGATAAATGCAGACGCCGTGGTGATTGATGATGGCCATGCCGTCCATCGACGCTTTCATCGCGGCGGCTTGCTGGGCCAGCGAACCTGCGGCACGCTTGCGTTCGGTAATATCGCGGGCAACAACTGAAGCGCCGGTGATCACTTTGCCGTCCATGATCGGGCAGATCGTTAGTGAGACGTCAATCGGTGTGCGGCCTTTTTTCAGGTGGACCATCTCGTGCTGTGTAACGTTCTCACCGCGCGCAACCTTCTCAAACAGACCGCAGGCTTCCTGGCCGAGCCGGTTATCGAAGAGCATCGAGATTGGCGAGCCGAGAGCTTCTTTTGAGGTGTAACCATAAATGCCGCGCGCACCGCGATTCCAACTCATGATCACGCCTTCGGTGGTGACGCCGATGATTGCGTCGCGTGAAACGTCAACGATGCCTTGCAGGCTGGAAAGTTCGTGATGCACGTTCGTCAGTTGTTCGCGCGTGCCTTTCCAATTCCTCCAAACGACTAGGCTAATGATTATTTGAGCAACAAAAAGGAGGGTGACGAATCCGCTTCCGAAGAAGCCGGGGAAGATGAAGCAGAGTCCGAGCGCGCTGGGGATTACGAATGTTGGAAGGGGCCATAGCTGGTTGGCGCGGGAGATGAATGACATGGCGTTATCAACGTTTGAGGGCGTTGCACCCTGCACCCCGCCAAGCCATTCGCGTGCCAGTATTCGTATTTAGAAACTCCGCGTAATCCTCATCGTTTTCGCGGTCAACTTAACCGGACGAGGCACCAATCTGACTGCGACGCGGTTATTTTGAAACTGGCCTTGACTTGGTGGCTTTACGTTAGGGTAGCTTTGTTTCGTGAAGGTTGATGGTGCCGGAGGTCGGACTCGAACCGACATGAACAGTGAAGTTCGCCAGATTTTGAGTCTGGTGCGTATACCAATTTCGCCACTCCGGCGCGAAGGATGCACATGATAAGGCTGTTTACGATGGAGCGCAACCACGTCTCGCTACTCCTCTCTTTAATCACACCTTAAGACAAAATCAGTTTTCCACAACGTCGAGCCCGCAGGTAAAGTCTTTTACGGCATGAGTTTACCATCACCGTAAAAACATGTTTGCCACAGGGCTTGCAAAACAGATAAAATGCCTGCGCCAGGTTTTGGCGGGGTTTACCCAAACCCTACCCACGAAACCTCACGAACTGAGCTCTACTAAACTACTTGCCGCCATGCCCTGCCCGTTTCAGGAGAGACCCAAATGCCGACAACTGTGTCGCCCCGAATACTGATCGTCGATGATGAAGTTGAAATAACCGAGATCCTCGCCGACCTCCTCAGTCAGGATTACGAGTGTACTCGCGCTGGTTCCGCCGAAGAGGCGCTGTCGCGTCTACAGGAGAGCGTATTCCAGCTCGTGATTAGCGACATCACCATGCCGGGAATGAGCGGGTTGGATATGATCCCTCACGTCAAGGAACTCTCACCGGATACGGTTGTTGTGATGATCAGCGGTATGCAGACTGTCGAGAGCGCCATTGGGGCTTTGCGAGTCGGCGCCTTCGATTACCTGATGAAGCCATTTGATCTGCGGCAAGTCGAAGCTGTGGTCAAACGCGCGCTGGAGCATCACGATCTCGTCGTCGCGAAGCAGCGTTATGAAAATCACCTCGAAGAGTTAGTTGACCAAAGAACGGCCGAGCTCGATCGCGCGTTGAATTCTCTCGAAGCCGCTTACCGATCGACACTGAAGGCGTTGACTGCCGCACTCGAAACGCGCGATTCGGAAACTCACGGTCACTCGGAGCGCGTGGTCAGTTACAGTTTGCGACTGGGCCGCGAGTATGGATTGAGCAGCGATGAGATGAAGGCGTTGGAGTTTGGATCCCTCCTGCACGACATCGGCAAGATCGGTGTGCCTGATTCGATCTTGCGTAAGCCGGCAAAGCTCACGGAAGAAGAGTGGGTTCGCATGCGCGAGCATCCGCTGCATGGACAACAGATCCTGCGCGGCATTGAATTTTTACAGGGTGCGTCGCGCGTAGTGGCGCAACATCACGAGAAGTGGGACGGCACTGGTTATCCGCTCGGTCTGCGAAGCGAAGACATCGATATCTGCGCGCGCATCTTCGCGGTGGCGGATGCGTTTGACGCGATCACGAGCGATCGCGTGTACCGCCGCGGCAAACCGTACGAAGCGGCGTCGCAGGAGCTTGATGATTGGGCAGGCCGGCAGTTTGATCCGAAGGTAGTCGAAGCGTTCCATCGCGTGCCGAAAGAAGATTGGGAAGAATTACATCGCCTGTCGCTGATGCCGAAACCCGATCAGTTTGACGTGCGGCAAGTGATGCAGATGATGGAAGGTCGACTCGAAGCGGTGGTTAGTTAATTTTGCGTTGGCACGACGTAGCCGCGGCGAGCATGCAGGCTTAGGCCTACGCGGCGTGAGGCGACCTCGATGCGGCGGTATTCACCGGGCGTGGCTTCCGCCAACGGCCGCTTCGGACGATATGTGACAACGTACTCAGCACCGATCGCGCGCGCCACTTCGTTCGCCTCGGCCAACATATCCTGACTGTTAACCGGCAACATGATTCTTCCGCCCGTCTCTTCCGCTATATTCTTCAGCGCCTGCTCACTCTTTTTCACTTCAGCTTCGTAAGCTTTGCGCATCCGGCGCATTGCCGGATCGAATCTGATACCGATGCCGAACGACGGCGAACGAGTTGTGCCCGGCGGCATTGTCGGATCGGTTGCAGTGATCGGATCGGAACTCGGCGGACGCTGGCCGGTCGTGCCTGATGAAGAGTTGTTGTCGATCTTCTGTTGCACGAATTCCGTGTAACTGATGATGTGAACCGTGGCGCGTGCGGCGATTAGTTTGCGAATCGCCTCCTCGCGATTAACCTTACCGCCCGGCGTGTCAACACCGTCAGTGATCATCACGACGTGTCGACTTCCTTCCGGTCGTTCCCTCAGTTGCACACTTGCACTCACGATTGATTCAGAGATGCGCGATCGTTTCGTCGAGATGAGTTTGTTCTTCAACGTGCGAAGAACGGCAGCCTTGTCAGTGGTCCATGGCTGGACCATCTCCGTCGAGTTGCCTGACATCATCACGGCTATCGAAACGCCGTCCTGAAGTTGCGTTACTAATCTCGATGCAACCTGCCGCGTCAGGCTGGTGCTCTTTGAGGCGCCTCCGAGGCCGCTCAATTCACCGCCAGTGTCGAGTATGAACAGGACGTTTGCGGGGATGTGGCGGACGCTGCGAAGTTGCTGAGCGACGCCGTCTTCGAGCACGAGAATGTCGTCGAGCTCGAGTGTCGGGTCGTAATGTCCGTATGAGTCGAAGGCGACAACCGGCAGGCGAACTTCTTCAGTAAAGACTTTGACGGAGTCTTCGGGGGATGGCGATGGTTGCGGTTTAGGGGATTGTTGAGTGGGCGTTTGCGCGGCGGCAACGGCGAAAAAAGCCGCGATCAGGAGAAGCTCGGTTGTGCGTCTCAGCAGGAACATTTTCGGGAATTCGGCAGTTTGGATGCCTGGGAGAATTCAACGTTGCCTTTGCGTCTTTGCGTAACCTTTGCGGCTTTGCGTGAAACAGAATATTTCGCGCAAAGGCGCTAAGGTTACGCAAAGACGCAAAGAAAAACCTAAATTTCCTTGCGGGCCTGGGCCTGGACGGCTGTGATTGCGATGGCATCGACGATGTCGTTTGCGGTGCAGCCTCGGGAGAGATCGTTGGCAGGCTTGTCCAGCCCCTGCAGGATCGGCCCGATGGCGGTGGCGCCCGCCAATCTTTCCGTCAACTTGTACGCAATGTTTCCCGCCTGGAGATCGGGAAAGATTAAGACGTTTGCGCGGCCGCCGACCGCTGAGCCGGGAGCTTTCGACTCTGCTACGCCGGGAATCAACGCCGCATCCGCCTGTAGCTCTCCATCGACCAGCAACTCCGGTGCGCGCGCCTTCACCGTCCGCGTCGCCTCCACAACTTTATCAATCAACTTATGTTTCGCGCTTCCTTTCGTCGAGAACGAAAGCAACGCCACGCGCGGCTCCGTCCCCAGCAAAGCTCTGCACGAATCCGCCGCCGCCAGCGCGATCTCCGCGAGCTCGACCGCACTCGGCTCGATCACCACGCCGCAATCGGCATAAATCATCGCGCCATCGTGACCAAACTCACTGTTGCGCAGCGCCATTAGAAAAAAACTGGAGACTAACTTGAACCCCGATCGGACACCGATGCAATGAAGCGCGGCGCGCACAGTGTGACTTGTCGTGTTCGTGGCGCCTGCGACCGAGCCATCCGCGAGACCCGAGCGGACCATCAGGTTTCCGTAGTAAAGAGGATCTGAGACGAGTGTCCGCGCCTCATCGGCCATCAATCCCTTCGCACGACGCAAGTCGTGAAAGAGCGAAACCATCTTGTCGAAATCAGCGGCTCGCTTGTGATCGATGAACGTCACACCGCCGAGATCGAGCCGGTTGTCACTCGCGATCGTCCGGATGGTTTCATCGTTTCCCAACACGGTGATACGCGCGATGCGACGGCTGGTAGCTTCAGCCGCAGCGACAACGGTGCGCGGATCGTTCCCTTCGGGAAGCACGATGTGTTGCGGCCTTGACGCGGCCCGCTGTCGAATTCGATCGAGGATGTCCATGGGCAATAATGTTGCCACAGATTACACGGATCAGCACGGATCTGTATAATCCGAAAGTATGTCACGATCAGAACTGCGAAGCCGAATGACCAATCTGTTGCTCGTCATTCCCAACATGCTTTTGCTGAGCGCGCGCCTGATGGTCGATCCGCGCGTGCCGGCAAAGGAACGACTGCTGGTCGCGGGCGCCATTGTTTACGCGATTATGCCCTTCGACTTCATCCCCGACATGCTGCCGTTTGTGGGACAGGTTGACGATGCTTACCTCGTCGCGTTGACGCTGCTGCGTCTGATGACCGTGACTGAGCCGCATGTCGTGCGCGAACACTGGCGCGGTGGTGGTGACGTAGTTGAGTTGATTGGCGCGACCGCAATGCTCGCGGGTCGACTACTGCCGCGCAGAATTAGGCGCGTTCTCACATCGCAGGTCGAAAGTCCGAAAGTCACGAGTGAACAGAGTCAGTCAACAGCAGTTCCGTTATTGATCGAACGGCCTGCGGCGGAATCGAAAACCGTTTAAGCTGCGAGCGACCAGTCGATCACACCCTCGACTGCATTCGCGAGGTTCCATACCAGTCTTTCGTTACTCGTCTTCAAAGCCCAATATCTGATCTGTTCCGGTACGGTCTCGGTGCCGGCTTCATCGAAAGCCACGAGGGCACAATTCAGCGACTTCGAGTGCGTAATTACAAACCACTCACGCGCTAACCGAAAATCCTGATTGAGTGTAACCAGCCTGATGTTGGGATGGCGCGGCGGCCGCCAGTCGTCCTGTCCAAAAAGAAAAACCGACTCCGACACGTCGGCGATGCGCATGTAACGATCGATGATCGGTTGCAGCGCCGAAAACTTTTCAACTCCAGCGTAAACCCTGCCCGAGCGATTGGTGCGCAGCAGAATCGCGTTCTCGATCATCAGGCAGCCGTATTCAACTGAAGCTGTAGTTGTGTGGCAGATGAAACTTTCACGCTCGACAAAGTCACGACGCGCAAGACTCGCAATTTCGCCGAGGTTCTCGACGTGGTCCACGCCGGAAAGCCTAAGTGCTTGTTCGAAGATAGAAAAGTCTTTCACCGAGGAGGGCCTCCTGCTTTTAGCCGGAGAAACTTTTTAAATGACTATGTCTGCGAGAGAGTTACGAATAGTTCGTTAAAGTGTGCGCAAGCGAACTGATCAATTTGATCGTAGTGCAGTGAGGATCTTTTCGTGAATACCACCGAAGCCGCCGTTGGACATAATGGCTACCACGTCGCCGGAGCGTAATTCCGGAACGATGTGAGCGACGATCTGGTCGGCGTCACGAAGCGCCAGGGCGGGTTTACCTTGTTGCGAAATGTCGTCAATTAATGCGCGGGTATCAAGCGCTCGTCCCTTTTCTGTGACCTTCTGACTGTCGAACACAGCGGCGATAACAACGTAGTCGGCCGAAGTGAAGGCGTCGGCGTAGTCGTCCTGAAACACGGCGAGCCGCGAGGACCACGAGCGAGGTTCAAAGACGGCGATCAGGCGACGATCCCGGTAACGCGCTCGCAAGGCGCGCAGCGTTTCACGGACGGCAGTCGGGTGATGCGCAAAATCGTCTATGACTACGACGCCTCGTTCCTCGCCGCGCACTTCTGCTCGACGCTTCACGTTCTTAAAACTCGCGAGCGCGCTTTGTATCTTTTCTTTGGCGACGCCCCAGGCATCGGCAGCGACGATCACGGCGAGACAGTTGAGAAGATTAAACTCGCCGAGGAGGGGCGTTTGAAACTCGCCCCATGGCTCGTTGTCACAAAACACTTCAAAACGCGACATTCCAGTGCTGAAGTCCGGGTTCCGCACCTGCCACTTCGCATCCCCCGCGGTACCGAAGGTTTCAAGCCGCGTGAAGAGTCTTTCACCAAACGATTCGACAACCGCGCGCACATTCGGACTATCCCAACCGGCAATCAATCGCCCGTTCTCGGGGACGAGATTCATGAAACGGCGAAACGCCAGCTTAACGGCGTCGAGATCGCGATAGATGTCGGCGTGATCGAACTCGATGTTGTTGACGATCGCGAGCTCCGGCAGGTAGTGCATGAACTTCGGACCTTTGTCGAAGTAAGCAGTGTCGTATTCGTCGGCTTCGATGATGAAGTAATCGCTTTCAGTGACGCGAAAGCTGCTGCCGAAGTTCTGAGCGACGCCGCCGATTAGAAAGCTCGGATCAAGTCCGCCCTGATCCATGACCCACGCCGCGATGCTCGTGGTGGTTGTCTTGCCGTGTGTGCCGGCAATGGCGAGTGAGTGACGGCCGCGAATGAACTCTTCCTTCACTACTTCCGCCTGCGATCGATAGAGCAGTTTCAGACGGAGTGCTTCTTCAACTTCGGGATTGCCGCGCGGGATGGCATTACCGACGATGACGCAGTCAGGTGTGGGCGTGAGATTCTCGCGTTTAAACCCATGGGCGACTGCGATGCCGAGTTGCTGAAGCATCGTCGACATCGGCGGGTAGACGTTTTGATCCGATCCGGTCACGTGATGGCCGCGCGCCTGAAGCATTCCTGCGAGGGAAGCCATCGCCGTGCCGCAGATTCCGATTAAGTGATAGTGCATTATTTCTTCTGGAGGTCCAGGATCTGTTTTTCTTCTTTCGCGATTCCCAGATCGTGGTCTACCATCAGCCGCACCAACTCGTGAAATCCGACTTTGGGTTCCCACCCGAGTTCTTTGCGAGCTTTAGTCGAGTCGCCCTGAAGAAAATCAACCTCACTTGGACGATAATACCAGGGGTCAATCTGCACATATTCTTCCCAGTCCATGTCCAGGTAACTGAAGACCTCCTGCACAAATTCCTTGACGGAGTGGGTTTCTCCCGTGGCGATTACATAGTCATCGCTCTTCTCTGCCTGCATCATTAACCACATCGCTTCAACATAGTCCTTGGCGTATCCCCAATCGCGTTTAGCATCAAGGTTTCCCAGAAAGAGTTTGTCTTGTAATCCCATTTTAATCCGAGTTGCGGCCCGGGTTATTTTGCGCGTCACGAAGGTTTCGCCACGGCGTTCTGATTCGTGGTTGAACAGAATGCCGTTGCAGGCAAAGAGGCCGTATGCTTCTCGATAATTGACGGTGGTGTGATAGGCGAACACTTTGGCGCAAGCATATGGTGAACGAGGATAGAAAGGAGTCGTTTCCGTTTGCGGCGTCTCAATCACTTTACCAAACATTTCCGAAGATGACGCCTGATAGAATTTGGGCCTGATACCCAGTTCGCGAATCGCTTCCAATATTCGAACGGTGCCAACAGCTGTCACGTCGGTAGTGTATTCCGGAACATCAAAGCTGACTCGCACGTGAGACTGAGCGCCGAGATTGTAGATTTCATCGGGCACAACCTGACGCAAAATGGTGTTCAAAGAGGTAGAGTCGCTGAGG
>JBKPJP010000210.1:0-2316 GCA_046730735.1 Acidobacteriota bacterium
CTGCCGGTTTGTAAACGTAAGCCTTGTCTTTGAGAGTTCTTTTGACTTTGTTTTTGCGGTGCAGGACGGTAAGCATCGTTTGTACGGTGGTATACGCCAGCTCGCGCTTGAGCTCTCGCTGCACGATCTGCACCGTCGCCGGCCCGGTTTCCCAGAGCACCTGCATGATCTCAAGCTCCAGCGGCGTCATCTGTTCGCTCTTGCGACGCGGCATGCGCGATCGTCCTCCTAAGACTTTAGTTGGACAATACGCCGGTCAAGCGAGTGTGTCAACTAAAACTTTAGTACCACGGATTTTCGCAGATGAACACGGATTAATCTGATCCGTAGCGGATTTCCATGTGACGGATGCGATACGCGGCGAGGATGAGCACGAGGATTGTGACTATCAGCATGCTCGGTATCGCGATGTACGCGGGCGTCGGCTCGGCCACGACCGCAAACGGGCCTTCCGACATCGGTACCGGCACGAGCGAGTTGAGGTAGTGAATGACACTGATCTTTTTCAACAGCGGCGGGAGCAGGAAGTTGAGCCACTCCCAACCGTAAAGCAGCACCGCCGGAATAATCGGATTGCGCACAAAGAGTCCGATAAACAAAAAGAACGCACCGTAACCGAGGCAAGCAAGAATCGTGATGCCGGCGTAAGTAAGAAGCTGCGTCAGACCTCGGCCCTCAGTGAAGTAGCGCACACTCTGCGAGTAGAAGTGAGGAAAATAAAGCAACAGCATCGCGATCACTGTTGTGGCCGTAAACAGAAGTATCGAGGTCGCGAGTCCCGAGATGTACTTTCCAATGACCAGCACCTCGCGTCGCACGGCGCTTAGGAAGTAGTAGTGCAGACTGCGATCGACCAGCTCACCGCGAAACAGGTTCATGAAGATCCATGCCGACCCGAAGAACACGAGCGTGCGCATGATAAAAGCGTTGTAGATGAACGAGTAGATAACGCTGTATTGGTTGAAGTCTTTCCACTCACGCCCCGGAGGCGTAATCAACGCCAGAATCGTTAACGGGAACAACGGCAGAAACGCAATCAGGTAAATCAGCAGTGACCGGCGACTGAGAAAGTTCTTCTCAATCTCCATGCGGAAGATCGCTCCGATCTGTCTGAGCCAGAGCGACCAGTTGCCGGGCGCGTTGTCTGATTTAGTTTGAACCACGTCTATCGCTGAACTCATCTTCACCAAACTCCTATGCGCTGCCGCCGGACGTGCCGATCAGGTACTGGTAAACAGCACTCAGATCGTCGTCAACGGGAGCAATCGACTCAACGTTCACTTCACCTTCGGCAACCGCGTGATTCAACATCAAGTAAAAACGATCTGCGTCGCGTGTCTTTACAAACAAACCGCGGCGGTCGTCGTGAAGCCGCGCTTCGACGACGTGATCCTGCGCAAAAACATAAGCCGCCAGTTGCGCCGGCTGATCGCAACGAATCAGGATCTGCATCGGATGCTCTTCCATCTCATCGCGCACGCCGTGAATGTTGCCCTCGGCGACGATGTAGCCGTTGTTCAGCAGCACGACGCGGTCTGACATCATGTCGACTTCGTGCAGAATGTGCGACGAGATGATCAGATGAAGACCTTCGGCGGCGAGCCTACGAAAAAGCGCGATTGTTTCCGCGCGCACCATCGGATCGAGACCGTTGAGTGGTTCGTCGAGAATCAGAACTGCGGGTTCGTGCGCGATCGACTGTGCGAGGCGTATGCGTTGGCGCATGCCCTTGCTGTAACCCGCGACCTTTCGATCGGCAGCCTCGACCAGATTGACACGCTCGAGTGCAAGCTGGCTCAGCTCGTTTGCTCGTTTGCGATCGTAGCCATGGACCAGCAAAAACGAATTTAGAAACTCGCGTCCGGTCATGCCTCTCGGAAAAGAGTCGAACTGCGTGCAGTAACCCACTTTGCGAAACAATCGTTCGGGTCGATCAGTCGGAATTCCCAAAATCGAAATCGAACCGCGTGTCGGACGCAGCAGTCCGGTCATCAGGTTCATCAACGTCGACTTCCCTGCTCCGTTCGGTCCCACGAGGCTCGTAATGCCGGGTGCGATCTGCAGGTTCACGCGATTCACGCCGAGTATCTCGCCGTAAAACTTGGAGACGTTGTCGAAAATAATGAGTTGATCCGGCGCAGACACTATTTCACTACCTCGTAAGCTTTGACTTTCCACGACAGCAACGCCAGGCACGCAGCGCAAAAGAGAAAGAGCGCGGTCCAGCACGCCCACAACGGCGGGTTTATGATGACGATCTCTCTAAGAACTTCGTCACCAAAGTCCGATACCACCATTCTGCCCGCTACGCGATCG
>JBKPJP010000211.1:0-7694 GCA_046730735.1 Acidobacteriota bacterium
CAGGTAAACGTAACCGCCACCCGCTTCCGGATAACGCGCAGATAACTCCCCGTAGCAAAGCGCACCGCAAAGCGCCATCGCGCCCATCGTCAACCACACCACCAGCAACCAAAATGGCGACGCGAGATCTTTCGCCATCCCGGCAGGCGTCAGAAAAATTCCAACAGCAATCACCTCGCCCACGATCAGCGCGGCCGCAGTGCGAACCCCAATTTGTCTTCTCAGCTCAGTCAAAACAAATCCGCGTAATCCGTGGCTAAAACGTCACTCTCGCCGCAAACTGAAACGCTCGTGGTCCACCCGCACCAAACACGCCACCGGCGGTCGTGACCGGTTCTCCAAAGCTCGGCACCAGCACATTATTAAACCCCGAGTAGTTGACATTTGAAACGCCGAGCACGTTCGTCACGTTGAAGAGATTGAACACTTCGGCGATCGGCTCCACTGTCCAACGTTCTCCAATTCGAAACACCTTCGACACTCGCAGATCGAGCGACGAAAACGTATCGCCCAACTTCAGATCGTCACGTACGAGCGGCACGAGAACGCGCGGCTTGAAACCCGTATTCGGATCCGGATTGGGACACAACGAACCGCCCGCCGCATTGATCTGGCGCAGCGCTGCATTCAACTCCGCGCCCGTATGAAACTGTCGCGCGCCCGCGTTTCTTTGCAACTCACACACGCGTGAACTGCCGTCGGGAAGCAGGATGTCGATCGGCACCGAAGAAGCAAGCGTCAGGATCGGCGCCACACGTATCGCGCCCGGCAACTCGAACACGCCCGAGAATGAAAAGCGATGACGCTGATCGTTTGGTGTTGGACCATACTCGCGGCGCAAGTCGTTGGAATCTATTGGGCCATTGGAGAACGGGATCTGATCGTCGTTTGCATAGTTGGCTGACCGCGAGAGCGTGTATGACGCGCGAAACTGGAATGAGTGCGCAAAACGTCTTTCGAAGCTCAGTAGTAACCCGTCGTACTTCGTTCTAACACTCGACTCGAGGTTCTTCACGATCTCCGGCCCACCAACGACCGGATTAAACGGCACGGTCCCGATAATGCGACCGATGATGAAGTGCGTCCCCGTGTTGCGCACGTAGTCAGCGCGCAGCGCGAATTTATTTCCAAACTCGCGCTGCACTCCGAAGTTGATCTGATGTACTGTGGGGTTCTGTAGATCGTTGTCGATGATGTTGATGCCACCGGCGCCCGCGCCCGGCAGCACAAATCCCGTGAACGGATTGGCGAGCGTCGGCGATCCCGGCGGAAACACACCATTCACCGGATCAAAAAGAAACGGCGGCGGAATGAAAAAGAGGTTGCCGGCGCGAACCTCGACCGGCAAAGCGCGTCCATCAAGCCCGCGCTCGAGTGTTTGAATCTCGAGCGTCACGCGATCGTAGTAGATGCCGTAACCGCCATGAATGCTGGTGTGCTCGTCGGGAGTTGAATAGTTGAATCCGATGCGCGGCGCGAAATTGTTTTTGTCGCGGCTTCGCTCTCCGTGGAGGAAGGGCAGGATCAGCGGGTTTAGCTCGTCAGTGCGGCTGACGTTCTTTACGTCGGTATCGAGCTCATAACGCAGACCCAGGTTCAGTGTAAGATTGCGGAGCACGCGCCAGTCGTCCTGAAAGAATGCCGCGAAGTAAGTGTTGTCAGTGTCAGGCAATACCAACGAACGATCCGGAACGCCGCTGCGCAGCGTTACGGCAAACAGCAGATCGTTATCGTCAACTCGACCGTCTCCGTTTCGATCGAAATCAGGAAAGTCTTCAATCAACTCGATGCGGCCCTGCTGAAAGACTTTGAGATCGAGATCCGACTCGACGCGCTGAACTTCGCCGCCAACACTGAACAGATGCTTACCGCGCACCATCGTGTATGCATCGCTAAACTGAAAGCGGCGCTGCTTCGTCTGTTGCGGCACACGGAACGACGCGCCGTCCTGAATGCTCGGGAACGTGAGTTGTGGTCCAGGCGCAACGGGCACCGTGTCGTTTCGGAAAGTGCTGAAGCTGAAATGAAACTCGTTTATGTCGTTGGGCGAGAAGAGATGGCTGTAGTTCGCGAGCAGACTGTTTGACTTGTTCTCGCTCGTTTGACGTTGCGACGCCGAGCCGATCGAACGGACGAGCGTGCTCGCTGTAATTCCATTCTCACGTTGAAACGAGTAGCGAAAGTTGAAGTTGTCAGCCGAATTCGGAGTCCAATCCAATCGCTCAGTGGTCATGAAATCATCGAGCGGCGAGTCCGCAAAACCGCGACGAATCGAACGTGTCGCCAGATCTCTCGTGCCCACGAGGACCACGCCATCCTGGTTGCGGTTCTCAAACGAACCGAAGAACCAGGCGCGATCCTTTTCAATTGGACCACCAATAGTAAAGGCGTACTGCTCGCGATCGAAAGGCGGTGACTGGCCCAGGCTGCGATCAAACGTGGCCGGCAAGCCCTGCAGCCCACTGTCGCGAAAGTAAAAGGAACCGGAGCCGTGCAATTCGTTTGTGCCGGATTTCGTCAGGACATTGATGACCGACGATCCGGAGCGACCGAGTTGCGCAGAGAAACGGTTAGTCGCAATTTGAAACTCCTTGATCGCCTCCTGCGAGATATTTTGAATCGAGCCGCCCACAACGTCGTCGTTTGTATCGACGCCGTCGACGATCACGTTTCCGCCGCGTCCCAGTTGTCCGGCGGAGGAGATGACGACGGTGTTCGTCTTAGTAGGATCGAAATTCGGCGCGGGCACGTTGCCGGGAACCAGAAACGCAAGCTCGAGAAAGTTGCGGCCGTTGAGAGGCAGGCTCTCAACTTCACGCGATTCGATGACGCTGTTGATTAGTGAGCCGCTGTTATCGATGAGGGGCCGGTATGTTTCCAGATCGATGACGACCTTTTCGTTTACGTCGATCTCGAGCGGTACATCCAAGGTAACTGTTTGGCCCACCTTGAGCGGAACTGGAGTCTTCGTAACTTTCGTACTGAAGCCCCTGGCTTCAATGCGCAACTCATAATCACCGGGCGACATGTTCGAGAAGACGTAGATGCCGTCGCTGTTTGTCGTCGTCTCGCGTTTTGCCCCTGTCGCCACGTGTGTCGCAGTTATCTTTACACCCGGCACGAGCGCGCCGTGCTGATCGGCGATCGTGCCGGTGAGAGTGGCGTTCGCTGCCTGTTGAGCAAAGACCGGGAGAGGCGCTAAAAAGATCATCAAACTCAGAAGTGCCAAACGCTTCATCTGGGAGGTCCTTTCAGGTTCTTATCCGGGCTAGCAGATTGTTCACCATCTCTCTTGCCTGCGTTTCACTCTTCGCTTCAGCAACAACGCGCACGATCGGCTCGGTATTCGAGCCCCTTACGAGGAGCCATCCTTCCGGCATCACGACTTTCACGCCATCGCGTGTGTCCAGTTGATGTTCCGCAAATTCCTGGCGCACGGTTCTGAGCACGACGGGGATTCGATCCGAAGCACACGCGATCTTTTCCTTCACGATGTGGTAGCGCGGCACGGTATCGAGTAACTCGGTGACAGACTTTCCTGATTCGGCAAGCAGGTGAAGCACGAGCGCGATACCGACCAGACTATCGCGCGCGAAGTTGATGCGCGGATAGATCACGCCGCCATTTCCCTCGCCTCCGATCACAGCACTCTGCTGCTGCATCGTGTCGGTGACATTCACTTCACCGATCTTCGTGAGAAACACCGAACAACCGAATTTCTTCGCGACGTCGGCGACGGCTGAAGTCGTCGAAAGATTAGCGACGACCGCGCCCTTCTCCCGGCCGAGTACAAAAAGCGACGCAAGCACGAGTGTGTAGTCTTCGCCGATCGCTTCTCCTTTTTCAGAGACCACCGCTAAACGGTCGGCGTCCATATCCTGCGCGAAACCGATGTCGGCGTGCTGCTCTCGGACCATCCGGCAGAGATCGCCGAGATTTTCGGCCAGCGGCTCGGCAGGACGCGGGAAGGAACCGTCGGGCGTCGTGTTCAACGGAATCACTTCCGCGCCGAGTGCTTCGATCAACTTTGGACCAACGAGGGAACCGGCGCCGTTGCATGAGTCGAGGACGACACGCAGTTTCCTTTTTGTTTGCGGTAACGGACCGAGCGCGTCGAGAATCGCCTTGATGTGAAAGTCAGTTGCACCCTCGATCTCTTCGACGGTTCGGAGGTCCGCGCCGCCGACTTTCGTGTACTCGCCCTGGTGATAGATATCGAGCAGCTCGCGCGCCTGGCCGGAATTCAGGAAGAGGCCGCTTGGACCAATGAACTTCAGTGCGTTCCATTCAGCGGGGTTGTGACTGGCGGTGATCGCGATGCCGCCTTGCGCGCGACGATGTCGTACCTGAAGTTGAACTGTGGGCACAGGGCAGATACCGATGTCGACAACGCGATTACCGGTGGAGAGGATGCCGGCGACGACCGCGTGCTTCACCATCTCACCGGAAGTTCTCGGATCGCGCCCGATGACGATCGTGCCTGGGCCAGTGTGTGTGCCGAAGGCTTGAGCGAAGCGCGTCAGTAGTGACGGCGTGAGCGATTGGCCCACCACGCCACGCACGCCGGAAATACTGATCTTAAGTGTCGGTATCGCTCGCATTGCTGGAACCGTTTTCACACAAAGGCACCAAGGTAAACCGAAGGCACAAAGAGACTACTGACTCTTCTTTGTGCCTTGGTTTGAAACTTTGTGCCTTTGTGTGAAACTTTCTTCTTCATCTCTTGATCCTGTCACGCGCCCAATCAAGTAGTTCTTGCGCATCGCTCTTTTCTGACGCTTCCACGATGATCCGGATCATCGACTCCGTGTTCGACGCGCGCACGTGCACCCAACCTGACGCCAACGTCACTTTGATCCCGTCAGTCGAATCAACTTCCAACCCTTCCGCCTCGACCGCCGCCCGAAACTCCTGCATCACCGAGTACAACCGGTGCGGCTCAACGACGACATTGTGTTTAAGAATCGTGAGCCGCGGCAGTTGCGCCACCAGATCCGAGATGCGCTCGCCAGTCTCAGCCAAGTGTTCGAGTATCAATCCGATCGCCGCCGCACTGTCGTGCGTCAGGTGAACTTCCGGCACGGTGATACCCCCACTTCCCTCACCACCAAGCACTCCATCGTATTCACTCAACCCTTCGGAGATATAAGCCTGGCCCACCGGAACACGCACCACCGCCCCGCCGTGACGTGCTGCGATCGCATCAACCGCACTCGACGTCGAAACGTTCGTGACAACGATGCCCGTTTTCCTTCTGAGTCGAATATCAGCGGCAATCGCGAGCGTCATCTCTTCAGACAGCGGCTCACCAAGGTCGGTGACGATCCCCAGCCGCTCGCCATCCGCGTCATGCGCGAATCCGATAGCGGCGCGTCCGGCTTTCACAACCGCGCGTAGCTGCGCCATCGTCTCAGGCTTGGGCTCCGGCGCATGTGGGAAAGGGGCACTCGGATTGTCGTTGACAGCAAGCACCTCGCAGCCCAACTTTGCGAGCCACTTCGGACTCAGAAACGAACAGGCACCGTTACAACAATCAACCGCCACCGTTAACTTTGCAGATCTGATCGTTTCGACCGCAAAACTTTCGTGCAGCACGTCGATGTGCCGTTCGATCGCATCGTCCGTTTGGACCATCTGCCTGATCTCGTTCCAACTCGCCTTCGCAAACTCGCCCTGATGATAAATGTCGAGCAGCTCTTCTCCCTGCGTTGGATTTAGATAAAGACCGTCGCCGCGAACAAACTTCAGCGCGTTCCATTGCCACGGATTGTGACCGGCAGTGATCGCAATCCCGCCATCGGCTTTTAGTGACTTAACCGCCAACTGCATGCTCGGCGTCGGACAAACACCTAGATCGACAACTTCGCAACCTGCCGCCAGCAATCCTGCCAGCACAGCCGAACGAATCATCGGACCAGACGGACGCGTGTCGCGGCAAACAAGGATTCGACCTCGATCAAGGTACGTTCCAAAGCTTTCCGCAAACTCGACCGCCAGTTCTGGGGTAAAGGTCTCACCGACTATGCCGCGCACGCCGGTGATGCCGATCTTCAGCGGTTTCATGAATTACTAACTTGATGAACTGAATATCTGGAAGCTGGATGCTGAACGGACTTAATTGTACCCCACGACAGAAGTGTACGTCAGTCCATCAAAAGGTGCAGAGGAGGCACAATCTTTCGGCTAATCGGTGCTATCCTTTCGGCCATGAAACGCACAATCTTGATCGCACTCGCGTTTTTCACGTTTGCTCTGACCACAGCTCGCGCTCAGGAACCTGCAAAGACCATCGCGGAACGACTCGGTTATCCGCGTGATGCGAAGCTGCTGATCGTCCATGCTGACGATCTCGGCATGGCCCACTCGGTTAACGTCGCCACGATCAAGGCGCTCGGGACCGGTTTAGTTAACTCCGGCAGCATCATGGTCCCATGTCCGTGGCTTTCGGAGATCGCGGCGTACGCGCGGTCGAACCCGCAAGCCGATCTCGGTTTACATCTCACGCTCACAAGCGAATGGACGAGCTTCCGCTGGGGACCTGTGTCGTCGAGAGATCGCGTCAGTTCACTGCTCGATAAAGATGGTTACTTCTATCTCCTCGAGACCGACGCCGCGGCGCATGCCGATCCGAAGCAAGTCGAGATCGAGATCCTCGCCCAGATAGAAAAGGCGCGTGCACTCGGCATTCAACCCACGCATCTCGATTCACACATGGGAACGCTCTATCAAAGCAAGGCGCTGTTTGAAGTGTTCCTGCGTGTCGCGCGCAGCCAGAAGTTGCCGGTGCGAGTAGCGCGCGAGTGGTTTCCCAGCGCAGACTTTCTTGCCGAGACGTTGAACAAGGATGACGTCTATGTCGATCGAGTGCTCGGCATCGGTCCGGGTGTTGCTCCGCAGGACTGGGGAAAGTTTTATTCCGATGAGCTCAAGAAGCTGGAACCCGGAGTGACTGAAGTCGTCATTCACCTCGCTTACGACGATGCCGAGATGCAGGGCGCGACGTTCAATCATCCAAACTGGGGCGCTGCCTGGCGCCAGCGAGATTTGGAATTCTTCACCAGCGACGCCTTCCGTAAAGTCCTTCAGGAGAATCAGATTAAACTCATTACCTGGAGGGAGTTAGGCAAGTTAATTAAATAAACACGGATTGGTGGCCCTGTTTCGCTCTCTTTCTCGCGTTATTCGAATGTAAGGCAGCATTGGAAGCTTGCCGATATTTTTTGAAGTGCCTGAAGGAGAGCACCATGAAACACGTTAAGAAGGCGTTAACCCTGTCTGGTCTACTTGTGCTGTTGACGTTCTCATCTGCGCTGGGACAATCTGACCGGCAAACTATCATACATATACCCTTTAATTTTTCTGTCGGTGAGAAATCGTTCCCGGCCGGTAAGTACGTCATTGAGCGCACGTGGAAAACCTCGGACAGCGTGTGGGTGATCCAGCGCAAAGATAATGTCGGCAAGGCAATGCTTCTTACCAGACCAGTACGTGCAAACGAAACCCAGCAAGAAACACGTCTGGTCTTCCATCAATATGGCGATCTTTATTTTCTGACAGCCTTTTGGACCGCGGGTGATCAGACGGGACGCGTGATTCAAATGTCCGACCGCGAGAAAACACTGGACAAAACTTTAGCTGAGAAGCGCCAGGATCATGTCCTGATTGATCGTGGCAGATAAACACACTGTTTAGCT
>JBKPJP010000212.1:0-2454 GCA_046730735.1 Acidobacteriota bacterium
ACGGCCTAGCAGTATTAATCCAGGATTTACTTTCATATTGCGCGCGCTGCGTCTATTTGCCTGTCAGCAGTATCACCTGCACATTCTCTTTCGCCGCCAGCATCGTCAGCGCCTCATCAAACAACGTGTTCTGAAAACGGTGATACAACGCATCGTGCGCGGGCGGCCGCATCAGGACCAGGACATTATCCGGTTTGACACCAAGCTCACACAACTGCGCCGCAAACGAAGGATCCGGTTGGAAGTCAGCAAGATAAACGTCTTCCTTCGTGCCGTGATAACGTCGCACCTTTCCCACTCGCGCCCCGTAGCGCCTCAAGCTTGCGCCAGGAAAACTCGCCGGCACGATGATGCGCGATGCAAAGCGAAACGCGAGATGATTTGCCGGCTGATGCTCGTAATCCATCAGTGTCACAGTCTTAATTCGCAACGCACGCGCCGCGAGGATTTGTGAATACGAGTTATGACTGATCGCAAGATCGATCTCCCGGCCGCGCGCCCATTTCCTCAACGCCCACGCTCGACTAACCAAACTGCCGGCTTTCGCTGACACCGCCCTTCCGCCGTGAGCACCAACAACCTCTGGCTCAAATCCCGCGGCTTGTGCCAACGGAATCGTCTCCGCAAACTCGCGCGCCGTGGTCACTATCTCATGACCCTGAGCTTTGAAGCGTTCGGCGAGTGCTTTGAAAAACGGAACGTGAGGAGAGTTGGCAAGATCGATCCAGAGACGCATTGGTTGTCACCACTGGATCTCGACCAACCTGCCTCGATCGCGCAGAGACGTCTCGGCCGCCTCGATCATGTTCACGAGGCGCAGTCCTGCTGGTCCATCAGTCTCGGGCTGCTTGTTGTTTTCGATGCAGTCAATGAAATGGAGGGCTTCAGTTTGTAACGCTTCCGTGTTGTCGAGCCGCGGCGCCCACATGTCGCCCGAACGATAGCTGACCAGCAACTTGTAAACGTCTTCCGCACGGCCCGGCGTAATGTTGATGCCCTTATCGTAGACCTTCAGTTTTTCGCTCGGCTCGAGATCGTCGTAGAGGATCATCTTCTCACTGCCGCCGATCAACGTGTGTCGCACTTTCACCGGCGTCAACCAGTTCACGTGCACGTGCGCGATCTGCGCGCTCGCGAAGAAGAGCGTGATGTAAGCGACATTCTCCGGCTGGCCCGGCACGTGGCTGATGCCGGTGGCTGAGATCGCGACCGGCTTCGACGGCAGAACACAATCCATGATCGAGAGATCGTGAATCGCAAGATCCCAGATGACGTTCACGTCGTGTTGAAAGAGCCCGAGGTTAACGCGCACCGCGTCGTAATAATAGATCTCGCCCAGTTGTCCTGACGCGATCAGCTCGCGAATCTTTCGCACCGCGTCCGTGTAGACAAACGTGTGGTCCACGAGCAGCACCAGGTTTCGCGCGGCGGCTTCGTCTACCAGCCTGCGTGCCTGGTCCGATGTTGCGGCGAGTGGTTTTTCAACCAGCACGTGCTTGCCCGCTTTCAACGCCGCCATCGCGAGCTCAAAGTGCGACGAAACTGGCGTAGCGATGATCACTGCATCGATCTCCGGATCGTTGATCAGTTCACACGAGTCACTGCACGTCTTCACGCCCGGATAAAGTTTTCCCAGCGACGAGAGGCGCTCCGGGCGCAGGTCGCACACGCTCATGACCGCCGAGCCCGGTGCTGCCATGAAGTTACGCACCAGATTCGGACCCCAGTAGCCGTAGCCGATTACACCAACTCTGATCATTACTTTTTGCGAACGTCTCCAATCACGCGCGCCGGCACACCGGCGACGATAGCAAAGTCGGGCACGTCTTTCGTAACGACCGCGCCCGCGCCGATCAACGCTCCTTCGCCGATCGTGATACCGGCAATGATCGTCGCATTACTGCCGATACTTGCTCGTCGCTTCACCGTAGTCGCCACCACTTGCCAATCGCTTTCAGTTTGCGGAGTGCCGTCAACATTAACGGCGCTCGGATAAATGTCGTTAGTAAACATCACGCCATGACCGACGAAGCATTCGTCTTCGATCGTCACGCCTTCGCACACAAACGTATGCGACGAGATCTTGCAACGCGCGCCTATACGAGCATTCTTTTGTATCTCGACAAACGCGCCGATCTTCGTTTCTGGTCCAATCGAACAACCGTAAAGGTTGACCAGATCGGGTTGAAAGATGCGCACGTCGCGACCGAGTTTTACGTCTGCTGCGATTGGCATTGCTGTTCTTCGAGCAAACGCGACAGCGCATAAAGCATCCACGCTTCAGTCCAGCGCATGTACGGTTTGCGAATCGTAAAGAAACGTCGTCGTTGATAATAAAAGAAACCGCGCCTGTCGCGCAGGTGCTGAATCGTCCAGGTCGCGACTTTCTGGGCCATCTTCAATGCATCTCTGTCGAGACTGCGGCATTCAAGGAAAGTAACGATCGCGCTGGCG
>JBKPJP010000213.1:0-6175 GCA_046730735.1 Acidobacteriota bacterium
CAGAGCAACAGGTGAACCATCGACTCGTCGCGCTCTAATCGAGAACCTGTATTCGGCGCCTTTCTGAACACCGATGCCGCGAAAGCCCTCGTTCGAAACACCGGCTGATTTGATGCGCAGGTAATGAGAGTTTGGCGTGTCGTTCACCGACCCGTGATCGAAGATGTAGAGTTGCCCTTTCGCGTCGCCACGGGCCAACTGTTTCCACCCCAACATCGGATTTGGAAATTCGAACGAGCGGTTCTTAACGCGTTCGGGATAGAGACCGCCGTCGGCGCCGAAGTTTATGTCTTCAAAGAAAAGGCCGAAGAGTGTCTTCGGAACTGCGGCTCCGGGCTTATCAACCTGCACGGTGATGTCTTGCGCCTGAACAACCGCAATCAGGAGCAGGAACGTTAAAAAAATCCGCGTCATCCGTGTCATCTGCGGCTCTTTCCGATCATACGTCGGATGAATTCGACTTCTTCGACCATGTACGGCTTACCGTCGTTGCGAAAGACTTCATGGAACCACACGGCGGGTTCGCGATCGATATAAGGATGCTGCCACGAATCCCACGGCAGGTGTGTTTGCGTCTTGCCTTGCACGAATCCCCAGTTGATCATCCCGACGTTATGCACCTTCCCCACCGGCATCGAGCCGAAGAAGAAACTGCCGTTCCCACGTGCCATGTATTCCGTGCAGATCAGCGGACGGTTGTAGCGCTTGAGCCAGTTAATCCGTTTCTCAAACTCTGTCGGTGAGTCGTAGTTGTGAAAGGTGATCACGTCCGAGAGATCGATCTGTAGACGATCCATCGCGGTCATCTTGTCCGGCGTGGACCAATCTCCTTTCCATACACCGGACGTCAACGGCTGCTCCGCCTTTGCTTCACGCGCCCACGCAAACGCGCGTGGCAAGAGCGCGGTCACAAGTTCGACTTTGTTCTTCGGTTCGAGTTGGTTGTAACTGCCGCCATTTTCATTGTCAGGCTCGTTCCAGATGTCCCACGCGAGGATGCGCTGATCGCGAGCGAAGGCACCAACGACACCTTTCACGTACGATTCGAGATGCGGAATCGCCGCCGGATCCTGTAGCGTCGTGCGGTTCGGACTCTGCACCCAGCCTGAGTTGTGTACACCCGGTCGGGGCGCGCGCTGTTTTCCGAGCTTCGCGTCGGGATCCCAAACGGAGTCGAAGAGCACGAACATCGGTTTGATCTTGTGCCTCGCCGCTATCGTCAGAAATTGATCCAAACGCCGTTTGAAACCGTCAGGGTCCTGTTGCCAGAGCAGGTCGTGAAGAAAGACGCGCATGGTGTTCATGCCGAGACCTTCGGCCCAACCGAGCTCGAGATCGATCCGCTTCGGATCGAAAGAGTCGGCCTGCCACATCTCGAGTTGATTGATCGCGCTTGCAGGATTGTAGTTCGCACCGACCAGCCACGACTGTTTCGCGTACCAATCGCGCGCCTGCTGCTCGGACCATTTCTGCTGAGCCGCGATTGACGCGACGAGGAGCAACAGAAGCAAAAGAACTTTAGCCACAGATAACACGGATTTTTTCATGTCTATTTTTCCTTGTAGTGCTGGTCGGATTGCGCTCGCAGTTCAGCGGCTTTCTCTTCCGGCGCGGTGTCGGAGAGAAAGTTGCCGCCGCCGATTTCCGGTCCCGCCAGGTACTTCAAAAGGTTCGGGCGGCGGAGCGGCGGATGAAATTCGATATGAAAATGAAAACTCGAATAGTCGCCGCCGTCAGTGGGCGCCTGGTGCAACGGCATCACATATGGAAAAGGCATTTGCCACAAGTTATCAAACTTGACGAGGATTTTTTTCAATAGGGCTGCGAAATCGCGCAGCTCGTTCGGTTTGAGTGTAGCGATACTGGGATGAGTCGCCTTCGGCGCAACGAAAACCTCATATGCGTAGCGCGCGAAGTAGGGAATGAAAGCGATTGCCGTTTCGTTCTCACAGATGATGCGACGTCCGTCGTCCTTCTCCGCGCGAATCACATCCTGAAAAAGAACGCTTCCGGTTTCTGCGAAGTGGCGCTGGCTCGCGCGTGCTTCAGTCTCGATGGTCTTGAAGACGAAGTTTGTCGCATAGATCTGATTGTGCGGATGTGGATTCGAGACGCCTACCGCTTCGCCTTTATTTTCAAAGATCAGCACATGCTTGATCTCTTCGAGTGCGCTGAGTGCCAGATACTGTTCTTGCCAAACTCCGAGAAGGTTTTCGATCGCGGACTGCTCCAGCTCAGCAAGCGCGAGACTATGATTCGGACTGTAGCAGACGACGCGTGCAATTCCGGTTGCCGGCCGGTTCCGATAAATGCCGGATGGCTGTTGCAGTGTTTGCGGTGCATCAAAGCCGACGCACGGGTGATCGTTTTCAAAGACGAAGGTGCTGGTGTAATTATCGTTCTGCGCACCATTGACGCGGAGGTTGCCGGGACACAGGTAGCAGTCAGGCACGTATTCGGGTAACGCCTCCTCGCTGTGTTCAATCGTCTCACCACTCCACGGGCGATTTTGCCGGTGAGCGGCAATAATTACCCACTCCTCGCGCAATGGATGCCAACGCTCTTCCCAGTACATAGCTTTCAGTCGAGTGAGATTTGCAGACGCGTTACCGACGCCGGTGCGAAACGATAAGAAATAACTCCAGCGGCAACCGTCGCCTGTTCGTTGCGTGGTTGCACAACGTTTGAATTCTCGAACGTGTTGTGCGCGTGGACATCAGGCATCGATAGCACGCGGACCTGAACTGCGGAGGCGCGTGCGCCGCGCACGGCGATCTCTGTTTCGCGTGACTCGCTGAGATGAGGATTCGTCACCGTCAGCGTTAATTGTTTGCCGTTAATCGATGCGGAGCCTGACAGCCCCCAGAACTCAGCCGGTTTATCAACACGCGTGTAATGCACTTCCGGCGCGCTGAACACCGCTCGCACCGCGCGCCCGCCCATGTGCGGCATGAACATTTCAAACACATGAAACGTCGGCGTCAGGATGAACTTATCTTCATGCGCCAGGAACAGTGAGTGCAGGCAATTGATGAGTTGGGCCACATTCGCCATCACGACTTTGTCCGCATGACGATTGAACGTGTCGAGCGTGAGGCCGGCGAGCACCGCATCGCGCATCGTCGATTGTTGGCCCAGGAGGTGTGTCGGATCGAGTTCCGATCCCGGTTTATACCACGCGCCCCACTCGTCAACGACCAGCTTCACGCGATGTTGCCGATCGTATTCGCCCATGATGGTCCAATGCTGATTGATGAGCGACTCCATGCGATCCGCCTCACGCAGTAGTTCGTAATACTCGCCTTCGTTGAACTTCAGCGCGTCACCTTTGCCGGCGAACCAGTCGTTGGTTTTGCCCATGCTGACGTTCCAGGCGTAGTGATGAAGCCCCCAGCCGAAGATGCTGTTGAACAGCCCGCGATTCTTCTCGGCAATCTTTGAAAAGAATCCGCGTGTCCAGTTGTAGTCTTCAACGTTTGCGCCCGACGCGACGAAGTTCAGGTCAACGCCATAACCGGGAACGGCAGCGGTAAAACGCCTGTACTCAGCGGAATACTCTTCGGGCGTGAGGTTTCCGCCGCAACCCCACGTTTCATTGCCGACACCCCAGAAGCGCACGCGGAACGGATCTCGAGTCGCCATTTCACCGCTGGCGCGTCGTTCCGCGAAGGTCGTTGAGCCCGCAGGCGAGTTGCAGTATTCGATCCACTGGTAGAACTGTTGTGCGCCGAGACCACGCACGTTTGCGGCGAGATAACCTTCAGCGCCTGCAAGCTGACAGAAGCGCAGGAATTCGTTCGTGCCGAAATGGTTCGTTTCGAACTTCCATGGACCATTCGGAGCGTTGCGCCACTCGGGCGCGTCGGCCCAGAAGTTTGTCCGTCGCGGCCGTTGGGCGCGTGGTCCAATACCGTCGCGCCAGTCGTAACTGTCGGCGAAGCAGCCGCCGGGCCAGCGTATGACCGGGGCTTTGATCCGTTTCAGCGCATCGACGAGCGCGTTACGGATGCCGCGGGTGTTTGGTACGCGCGAGTTTTCCCCAACCCAGATGCCGTCGTAGACCACGCCTCCAAGGTGTTCGGCAAAGTGGCCATAGATGTTGGGATTGATCGTGCCGATCTCTTCGCCAAGCAGAATCTCGATACGCGAATCAGCCGCGTACGACGAACGCGCGAATCCACCCGCACGTTCAACCAGAATGCCGGCGCCAATCGCCGCCGCCCCACGTAGAAATTGTCGTCTTTTCATATTTTTAAGCCGCGGATAACACGGATCAGAAGCGTACGTTGCTTAGTCTTTTGACGACTTCTCGCAGTTCCTCGTCTTCATGTTTCTTCTGGGCGTCGCTAAGACGCTTGAAGGTGACCATCGCGGATTGGGCGTCTGTCGTTCGTTTGAGACGACCGTAGGCGAGGCCGAGTTGGTAATAGGCTTCGGGTACGCTCGGGTCGAGCTTGATGACCTGCTCGAGTTCTGAGACGGCGTCGGTCCAACGTTGCGAGCGCATGAAGAGCTTGCCTAGCGACAGGCGTGCGGGCGTGAATGCCGGATCCATCTCGGCCGCCTGTCGCAAATGTGTTTCTACCGCGCGGGCGTCGCCATTCTGCTTCAGCATCGCGTCGGCAATCAGGTGATGGACCACCGCGAGCTTCGGGTCAGCGCGCAAAGCGCTTTCGTATAGCATTATCGCTTCGCCGTACGCACCGGTTTTAGCTCGAATCAACCCGAGATATGCAAAAGCCGGCGCAAACTTCGGGTCCAGTTCAATTGCTTTCCGCAAAGCCCGCTCAGCCTCTTCATTCTTGTCGAGCTTGAAGTTCGCGAACCCGAGTGCGAACCAGAGACGCGACGATGAAGGAAACGTCTGGAGCGACTCCTCAAGCCGAATAACAGCGGCGCCCGGCGCGTTTGAATTGGTTAACAAAACGGCGTACGCGAAACGATACTTCTCAGATTGTGGATCGCGTTGAATCGCCAGGCGCATGGCAGGAATTGCGTTTTCGACGTGACCACTCTGCTCGTAGACGTCTGCGAGAAGAGCGTAAAGAGGCGCCGGATCGTTACCACGTGCAACTGATGCTTCGAGGGTGCGACCCGCAGCCGGTATTTCTTTGCGCGCGAGATAAACGCGGGCGAGCCGCACCACGGAGTCAGTATCGGCCGGATTGAGTTTGATGGCAGCGCTCAACTCAGCTTCAGCTTCCTTCAAGAGTCCGGCTTCGAAAAGTGCAGCGCCCAGTTCTGCTCGCGCCGCTGCCGTTCCGCTCTCCGCACCGAGCGCCGTCGCATAGCTCTGGTAATAAGTCGATGCTGCGGCATTATCCTTGAGTCGCAGCGAGATTGCGGTAAGCGCACGCGCGATTTCGACGTCAGGCTTGATCGCAAAAGCACGCTTGAACAACTCGGCAGACCCGCGCAGATCATCGGCCGCAAAACGGATCTGCGCGAGATTGACTAAAGCGTTTGGCTGATCGGGATCGAGCTTGAGCGATTTTTCGAATTCAACAGCCGCGAGTGTTGATCTTCCGGTGCGCATCAGGATCGCGCCGTAGTTGTTTCTCACCGATGCGCGGTTAGGTTCGAGTTTAACTGCCGCCGCAAAATGTCGCTCAGCTTCCTTCAAGTCACCGTTGCGATCCGCGATGATGCCGAGATACGTGTGGGCAGTTACTTCATCCTGTTTGAGATTGAGAGCTTTCTCGAATGCGTTGCGCGCCGCACTCGTGTCACCGCGGTCAAACGCAGCCAGACCTTCATCAACGAATTGCTTTGCTTGTTGAGCCCAAGCCGGAACACACGCCACAAAAAGGCACATAAAGCACAAAATGATATTTCTTGCTGCTTTGATCATTTGTGCCTTTTGTGCCTTTTTGTGGCCCCTTTCATTAGAAGACGAACCTCCCGCCTACCTGAATCCGGCGTGGCTGGAAGATGTCGGCGTTGCGCGCAGAGATGCCGAAATTCACGTCGTCAAGATTGACGTTTGGTAATCCAAAGCGCCCGCGATTGAACAGGTTGAAAAATTCAAAACGCAACTCGAAGTAAGTCGTTTCGGTAACTTTAGTCTTCTTCATGAGGCTGAAATCCTCGGTGAAGAACGGTTGCGCCCGCAGGCCACCGTACGTCGGCGCAGCGTTGCCGAAGAACCGTTGCGGATCCGAATAATACGCAACGT
>JBKPJP010000214.1:0-14903 GCA_046730735.1 Acidobacteriota bacterium
TCGAACTCGAGAATGATTCCATCCACACGCCCCATCCGGCGCTTATGGCTATCCTCCATCAACTTGTCTAGGCAGTCTCTCATCAAATCCATCAGCCACCTCCGAAGATCTGTAAAGGAATCGAGACGATCGCGAGAATGAACGCGATGCCGATTATGACAATCACCACCGCGTTCGAGAACCAGCCATTGCGATACACACGCACGTAGCTGTAATCGTTCATTAAAAAGAGAAACGGCACGATCGACACCGGCAACGTGGCGGCAGTCAGCGCCATGCCGAAGATCGTCAACGTCAGCGGATCGATGCCGATGAGAATGGGTAACATGCCGATGAGAATCGCGATCATGTAAGCGGCGCTGAAACGCGCTTCGTCGAGCGGTCGTTGGTTCTCACTCCAATTCCAACCGAAACCCTGCGCCGTGAGATACGCAATCTCGAGCGTGATCTCCATCGCCGCGCCCAGGCACGCGATACCGATCGACGCCACGATGAGCCAGTAACCCCAGTATCCGAAAACCGGTGTGAGCAGGGTTGGTAGTTGCGAGTAGTGTTCGAACTTCACACCCTGCGGCGCGAAGATCATCGCCGCGAGTATTAATACCGCGATCGAGATGACGGAACCGAAACTCATGCCTCCGGTGGCGATGATGCGATTGATACCGATATAGCCTTCGTTCCATTCGTCTTCAATCGCGCCGGAAGAGTAGAAGAAATAGAGATACGGCGAGATTGTGGCGCCGAGAATCGAGACCGCGATAAACCAGTAGTGAATCGAGTTATGCTGCGGCAGTGAGGGCAACGCACTTTGCGCAACCTGAGACCAGGGGGGATTGATCAGGTATGCGCCCACCACGAACGACAACGTTACCAATCCCAGTACGGAAACGCCTTTTTCGATGATTCCGAAAGTACCCTTCCAGATCACGAGCCAGACGACAAGTGCAACCGGTATGGCCCACAGTGGAAAACTGTAACCCGTGGCTAGTTCGAGCGCGATGCAGACGCCTCCAATTTCAGCAGCGAGAACTATCAGGCTAACGAGCACCAGCACCAGATAAAGAAACGCAAAGTAGTTGAACCCAAAACGTTCGCGAATCGCGTCGGGAATGGTGCGTCCACTGACTGCCGCGAATCGTCCGGCTTGTTCGACGAGAAAGATGATGCAGATGCCGCCGAGGACAATGGCCCAAATCAGTTGAAACGAGAAGTCACTTCCGGCTTGAGCTGCGGTGGCGATCGACCCAATCTCGAGAAAGCCACCAACGCTCGTCACGATGCCGAGCGCGATCTCCAGAATCTTCTTCATGGAGCCAGCTCCAAACGCTCTCGCCTCCCCGCGCGCAGGTCCGCTTCACGCAACCAGCCCGCGAACAAAGCGAGGCCGGCAATTACGTAAACAAGGCCTGCGGGTATCCACATGATTAGGCCGCCGAGTTGTTGATCTTCGAGTGGAGTAAGTCCCCACGAACTCGTCAGACCAACATACGATGGATACCAAACGGAACCAGCGAGAGTGATTAGTGCGCCCAGCACGCCACTATGGACCGAAGTGGTGAAGAGATAGAGAACGGCGGCGCCGTAGCCCATTGCGCCTTGTGGTCCATGTATCAGGGCCCACCAAAACAGCAGCGCCGAAACAAAGAATGAGAGGTGTTGCGCGGTGTGAACCCACTCGTAATGAAGCACCGCTTCAAACAACACGGGGACGTGCCAGATCCACAAAGCCACGGCATGGACCAGCCAGGCGACGAGCGGAATGGTGAACGTACGCCACAATCGATTGATCGTGTTTATCTTAGCGATATTGCCGAGGCTGCGTGACCAGCTTAGCGGCAGGGCCCAGAGAAATGCGACGAGTGGTCGACCAAGAACAAGGAGCGGCGCCGCGACGAGCATCAGTATTTCGTGCTGTGTCATGTGCGCCGAAAACAGCACTTGCCCCCAGGCGTGCATGGGCGAGACGAGTGCGACGAACAGCGCCAGCCAACCGAGTGCGAAACAGGTCGCCTCCCACGTGCGAACGGATCTTCGATTTCGCCGGAATCCGATGATGAAGAGCAAAGCGGTGATCGTGAGGGACATGACGACGAGTGGCTCGAAGCTCCAGGCGCGAATGAGGTCGTGCCAGTTGTGTGGCTTGCCTTCGTGAAAGAGCAGAACCGGTTTCACGCAAAGGCGCAAAGGGGAAAAGAACAAGGCGCAAAGAGAAATCATTGAGATCTCCTTTGCGCCTTTTCTTCAGATCTTTGCGCCTTTGCGTGACACATCTTCTTCTTCACAACTGGCAGGGATCTAAAACCACGGTCGCGATTCCCTGCGCCAGGATTACCAGGAACGACATCGCACTACTCAATATCCCTACCGCCGCAATAAACCTGATGCGATTCGCCAGATCGACCTCCTCCGTTGGCCATTCAGTCCCCGCTCGTTTCCAGAGTGACACCCCAACCAGTACAGTAGCGATCGTCAGGAGCATCGCGACGATGATCACTGCATACAACGCGACGCTGCGTTGCGCGGAACACGCCTGGCGCACCAGAACAAAATTGGCCTGCATCTCGATCGCAACGATAATCGGTCCCGCCACGATCAACGTCCACAGCGCCTTCGGAGTTGTTGCCTGCTGTTCCTGGTCCATCATCGTCACCCCAATCGCGGTGTGAAATAGATGATCGAGTAAAGTATCAACCAGATTGCCGTCACCCAGTACCAGTAGATCGCAACCGTTACGATATCCACGCGATGTTTCATGTCGTACTCGCGCGTGAAGATCCAGATTGCGAGCAATATCGCTTCAACAGTCATGATGGCGAGGTGCATCATGTGCATCCCGAGCATGAACCAGACGACCGAGCCGTACGCGTTGCTGTCCCAGCGAAAATACATCGCCGAGAACTCAAACCCGCGCAACACGAGGGCGCCCAGTCCGCACATCACGCCGACGACTAGACCGATCTGCGACACACCTCTGTTGCCGCGACGCGCAGAAATGTCAGTCAACACCATCGGTATACAACTCACCACCAACAGAATCGTGTTCGCAGTGCCGTAGCCAAGTTGCGGCAACGGCTTGAGGGTTGCCGTGAGTTGGGCCACGGGCGGTGGCCACTCGGGAAAGTTTTGTCGCAGGTAAAAGTAGGTCGCGATCAGAATGCCAAACATCGACGTCTCGATCGTGAGCAGCAGATTATTTCCCCACCACACCGGATCGTATGTGTCGAACTGATGATGCGGCAATTTGGAAATGTCGATGACAGCCTGTGTACTCATACCTCTTTCGGTCGCAACTCGGGCGCCGGTCCGACATGTTCCGAGCGCTCTCCAGTTTCACGGGCAGTCTTGTTTTCGTAATTCGGATCTCCGAAGAACCAACACGCGAGAACGATGCCGGCCAGAATCGCGCCTATCAAGATCGCCCACGGTGTAAAGATTCCGGCAATGAACATCACCGCCGTGGCCAGGGACAGGAGGAAAGGCCAGATTGTTGGACCAGGGACCTCAAAACGCAGTTCCGGCTGCGCATCCATCACGCTCGTCACGAGTGTTTCGCGTTTGGTAGTACTTAATCCGCGCACCACCGGCGCATCTGCGGTCGCCTGCCAGATCGGATATCGACCCTGGACCACCGGTAAATTGTGGAAGTTGTAGTTCGGCGGCGGCGAAGTAGTGGCCCACTCCAGCGAGTCGGCTGCCCAGGGATTATCACCAGCCACGGCGCCCGCGTTGCGTGCCCAGATCACGTTGATTACAAAGACGAGCACGCCGCCCGCGAGAATGAATGCGCCCAGCGACGCGATCAGATTCAGAGTTCCCCAACCAGTCTCAGGTAAGTAAGTGTAGACGCGTCGCGGCATGCCGTTGAGTCCGAGCTGATGCATCGGAAAGAAGACCAGGTTGAACCCGATGAACATCAACCAGAAATTCCAGCGCCCTGCACGCTCACTCAACATGCGCCCGGTCCACTTTGGAAACCAGTAATAACAGGCGCCGAACAGGGGAAACACCGAGCCGCCTATCAAAACGTAATGAAGATGGGCCACCACGAAAAACGTGTCGTGAATCTGCAAGTCGAGCGGCACTGAAGCCAGCATCACACCTGTCATGCCACCGAGAATAAAAATTGCAAAGAAGCCGAGCACGAAGAGCAACGGCGTTTTCAGGTTCAACTTGCTGCCCCAGAGCGTCGCGATCCAACAGAAGATCTGCACGCCGCTCGGAATCGCGATCATCATGCTCGCAGCCGTGAACAGACTCTGGCCCATCTGCGGTATCGGCGTTGCAAACATGTGATGGACCCACAATCCGAAGCCGATGAACCCCGTCGAGATCAACGACAGCACGAGCGCGACGTAGCCGAATAGTTTTCTGCGTGCAAAGGTGACGATGATGGGCGAGATGAATCCGAGCGCCGGAATGAAGATGATGTAGACCTCGGGATGCCCGAAAAACCAGAAGAGATGTTGGTAGAGAATCGCGTCGCCGCCTTCAGCCGGGTTGAAGAAGTGTGTATCGATCAAACGATCGCTGGCGAGAAAACCGCTCGCAAGCATCACTGACGGCATGGCAAAGATGATCATGAACGCGGTCACAACCTGCGCCCAGACAAACAATGGCAGCCGGTTGAGTGTCATGCCCGGCGCACGCATCTTGAATGCTGTGCCGATGACGACCACGGCGCCGACGAGACCGGAGAGCTCAGTGAACGTGATCATTTGGGCCCAGATGTCTACGCGTTTTCCCGGCGAATATGCGGGGCCCGCGAGCGGTACATACGAGAACCAACCGGCGTCTGGTCCAGTGTTCAGGAGAAACCCCGTGTACAAGAGAATCCCGCCGATCAAATAGACGAAGTAGCCGTAAAGATTGGCACGTGGAAAAGCGACGTCGCGCGCGCCGACCATCAGCGGCACGAAATAGATTCCGAACGCCGTCATGATCGGCACGGCGAAGAGAAACATCATCGTGGTGCCGTGTACGGTGAAGATCTGGTTGTATTGATCGGGGGTTAGAAAATGGTTGTCCGGCCGCATCAGCTGGATGCGCATCAAGGCCGCTTCAATCCCGCCAAAGATAAAGAAGACAAACGCGGTTACGATGTATCGCTTCGCGATCGCTTTGTGGTCCGTATCGGTGAACCAACCACGCAGACCTGTGGGTCGCGCCCACGTGCGTTCGAGTTCTTCCTTCTCGCGCCGCATCGTGGCTTCGAGTTCTTCTCGATCAACTTCGAGCCTTTCGGCTCGCGGCGACTTTGGTCTGCCTTCGTTTTTTGCCTCTTCGTGGCTCATTTCAAACTCTGTAAATAGTCAACCAGCGACTGCAAATCCGCGTCGGAAAGATTGTTTTGCGGCATCCTGTTGCCCGGCTTGTACTGTTGCGAATCCTTGATCCACTGGGCCAGGTGCTCGCGTGTATTGACGAGCGTCGCCGCCGCAATCATGTTGCGACTGGCAACGTGCGTCAGGTTTGGGCCAACGTTTGAACCTGCCGGCGTGCCGTTGATCGCGTGACACATCACGCACGTCGAGGTCAGAAAAACCTGCTGCCCGCGTTTCTGCGAATCGCTCGCAGGCGTAATGGACGTTTGTGTCTGATTCTGGCGCCAGGCGTTGAACTGTTCCTGCGGTTCGGCAACGATCCAGAGCGCCATGCGCGCGTGTTGTAAACCACAGTATTCAGCGCATTGACCGCGATACACGCCGGGCTTGTCGGCCTGTAACCAGATGGTGTTGATCTTTCCGGGAATGAGATCCTTCTTGCCCGCGAGATTCGGGACCCAGAAACTATGAATCACATCGGCGGCTTTGAGACTGAACGTGACCGGCACGCCAACCGGAATGTGAATCTCATTCGCGGTCGTAAAGATGTTGCTCGCGTCCACGTCGTCGTACCGGACTTCCCACCACCACTGATGTCCTGTGAGCTCAATGTTCAAGCCATTCTTGTGTTCGAGTTCAGCGGTCATCGAACGTCCGGCCGAGAAACTCGCGATCAGAAAAACGAAAAGGATGATGACCGTGATCGTGATGGCACTGATGACAACGTTACGCCGTTTTCGCTCCTGCTCGAGTGGTGGTTCGATCACGGGAGGGTTTTCGACTTGCGGCTCCCGAGTTCGATTCCGCAACGAAAGCAGCAGCGCGATCATTACGAGCACAAACACGATGGAGCAGACGATAAAAAACAGCCACCACAGCCGGCTGAGATTCTGAGCCTGTGGACCAGTCGGGTTGAGCGCGTTGTGAATGCCGCCACACGAAGTGCAAGACAGCACGAAACCGAGCGCCGCACACACCTTCAGACTTGTGTTCCTCGTCTCGATCATTGTGGTGGTGGACTCGAACGCCGTGGCGTTTCCCTTTCGGTGCGCTGCTCGGAACGACGCGCGTTCATGGTGTCGTTACGAGTCGGCATGACGTCTTTTCGTAACTGCCCACTCATCGAACGGACGTAAGCAACGAGCTGCTGCACCTGGTTGTCGGGAATCTTTTGACGAAACGAAGGCATGCCGTTCGGGCGGCCTTCGACGATCGTTGAGTAAATGTTTTCCGGGTTCTCACCGTAGATCCACTTCTCATCCATCAAAGGTGGTCCAATACCGCCGCCGCCGTTGAAGTGACAACCGCTGCAGTTGTATTGGGTGAATAATCGCTTCCCTTCGTTGGTGTCGAAGGCGCGCTGGTCCGAAGGATTTTGGACCGGCTGCGGCATACCCGGACTGCCGGGATGAATGTCGCTCATCGTGACGTCGTAAGACTTGAAGGTCGAAGGCGGTGATGTGAACTGTCGCTGCTCGCGTTTACAGGCCGCGAAGAGTAAAACGCACGGGAGGAGGAGTTTCACGCAAAGCCGCAAAGCAAAGCCGCAAGGGCGCAAAGAAGAATTACAACTTCTCTTTGCGTCTTTGCGGAACCTTTGCGTCTTTGCGTGAAATGCCTCTTTAAACACCTTGCCCTCCTTCGACTCTCGGAACCCTGTAATCTTCAAGGATGCGATCGATGTCGGCGCGACGCTGTTCGAGCACCTGTTCCAACTGATCCTTCAACTCCTGATCGCCGCGGCGCACGCCCATCGAGATGTCGAAGACAAACGGCAGGAACGGTTGATCGATCTGCGGCGTGACCGGCACAACCTGCATCGGCACGTGCGACTGCTTCGCGAAGTAACCGGCGAGCGGGCCCCAGACGATCGCGAGATCGATGTCGCCTTTCGCGACCGCATCCACGATGCGCGCCGGCGGGTCGGGTTGACTGTAATCGCCGTAGAGCGTGAATCCCTTGACGTTATCGATGATTTTGCGGCGCGTGAGTGCGTGTGCCGGTGGCGCGTTGCTCTGATCGTCGCCGATGATCTGTACGCCGATACGGAGTTTTCTGAGCTGTGGATCGTCGAATGAACTCAGGTTCAGATGTCGATCTTTGCGCGAGAGAAAAACGTAACTGGAGCGGTAGTACGGTCTCGTCGTCAACGCCATTTCAAAGCCGGAAGGGACGCCCATGACGACGTCGCACATACCGGCTCTCAAAGTGTTGCGAAAGAAACCACGACGTTGCGCCCACCACGTGTACTCAACGCGCTCACCCAGGTCGTGGGCCAACATTTCCGCAATCTTGTTTTCAAAACCCTCGCCACGTTGATTCGAAAAAGGAAGATTGTTCGGATCGGCGCAGACACGAAGCACGCCGGCAGGACGGGTGATCTGCGGGAGCGTCACAACGGGGGCGGGTTGATGATTTGCGCAGGACGTAGCGGCAAGTAGTAAAAGAAGTTTCACGCAAAGGCGCAAAGGAAAGCGCGCAAAGGCGCAAAGAGGATTTTTAAATTGCGCCCTTGCGGCTTTGCTTTGCGTCTTTGCGTGAAAAAATTCTTTATGGAAGCGCGAATACATAGAGCATGCCTCCTCGCGCCGTGTAATCAGGCAGATCGCCCATCGCACCTACGAACCCCAGCGCCGCTGTCTGATCGCGCGGATCGAGTCCGCCGGCCACGATCGCACCGGACCAGCCACCAACTCCCGCCAGAATCGCGACGTACTGCTTCCCATCCGGACCGCGATACGAAACCGGCTGGCCGATGATTCCCGAACCGCATTTGAACTGCCACAACAGGTTCCCGTTTCTCGCATCGACCGCTTTGAACCATCCATCCATCGTGCCGTAGAACGCCACATCACCCCCGGTCACGAGCGCGCCACTCCACACCGGAAAGTTCTCACTGATGGCCCACACCTTTTGATTCTTCACCGGATCCCACGCCAGAAACTCGCCGCGATTGCCGCCTGGACCAGCGTACATGCGCACGTTCGCGCCAACGTACGGCGTTCCGGCGATGTAGTTTGCCTCGAGGCCTTCGAAGTCCATGCAGAGATTTTGGTGTGGGATGTAGACGAGTCCCGTGCGCGGTGAGAACGCCGACGGTTGCCAGTCTTTCGCACCCGGCGCGGCCGGACAGATCTCACGCACGACTTTCCCAACTTCAGGCTTCTTCTCCGGGTTTTCGATGATGCGACCGGAGTTCAGATCGACGCCTTTCGACGACGTTATGTACGCGAAGGGATTTGCAGACAGCACCTGGCCATTAGTCCGGTCGATTATGTAAACGTAGCCGTTACGCTCCGGTCGCATCAGCACCTTGCGCATCTGCCCATTCACGGGCATATCCATCAGGATCTGTTCGTTGATCCCGTCGTAGTCGTGCAGGTCGTGCGGACTGAATTGATAGAACCAACGCGCGTCGCCCGTATCGACGTCGCGCGCGAAGATGCCACAGGTCCACTTGTTATCCCCAGGACGTTGATCCGGATTCCATGGGCCTGGATTCGCAGTGCCGTAGAAGATGAGATTTGTTTCAGGGTCGTAAGAGATCCAACCCCACATTGTGCCGCCCCCGATTTTCCAGGCGTCGGAGGGCCAACTCGTCACCCCAAGGTCCTTGCCCTGGTCCGACGGGTAAAACGGATGGAAGTTTGGACCAATCAACACGTCCGCATCCGGTCCGGTGTGATAAGCACGCCACGCGATCTTTCCGTCGCTCGTATTCAGCGCTGTCAGCCAGCCACGCACACCAAACTCACCACCACTGTTGCCGACGAGCACTTTGTCTTTGACGACAAGCGGCGCCATCGTCATCGATTCACCCTGGTTGATGTCGCCAACCTTCGTTCTCCAGAGTTCTTTTCCAGTGGCGGCGTCGAGCGCGATGGTGTTGTTGTCGAGCGTGTTGAAGAATAGTTTGCCGTCCGAGTAAACCCCGCCGCGATTGACTACGTCGCAGCACGCAACCCCCTGGGCTGACGATTGTGGGTTGGGCTCGTATTTCCATTTGACGGGGCCACCGGTTTGTGTCAGATCAAGTGCGTAGACGATGTTCGGAAAAGGCGTGACGATGAACATCGTGTTGTTTGCAATGATGGGTGCGGCTTCGTGACCGCGCACGATTCCGGTCGAAAAGGACCATGCGAGTTTCAGGGCGGCGACGTTACCGGTGTTTATGTCTTCGAGACCGCTAAAGCGCGTGCTGGCATAGTTCTTGGCTGGCATCGTCCACTGGCCGTCTTCGGGCGCAGTGGCGACGCTCGCGCCCGTCGGTGCAGTTAGCACGCGGTTTTGACTCGCGATCTGTGATTGGGAACTTTTGCGTGTACAAGCAGCGGCGAGTAATAAGGCGCAAGCGAGTATGGCCGCATCGCGGAAATCGAATGATCGATTTGGTTTCATTCCCCAGCCCCGGTTCGTTAGTTAGCCTGTAAACCACACGGCTACATACAAATGTCGTGCAAGTCGTGTGTTGATGGTCCTATCGCTCAGTTGTGTGTATTTATCGTCGTTACTCGAGGCGGGCATTGAATATCGTAGTGAGAAATAGAACAGGACCAGCACAACCGTGTATCAGAAGACGACGATGGGCCGTCGCTTTGTGCTGTGGCGTTTTTGCTGTCGTCACGACATTCGCGCAACAACAACTCGCCAGGATCTCCGGCAGCGTCTCTGATTCTTCCGGCGCGGCCATCGCGAATGCCTCAGTGGAATTCGAAGCAAACGGAAACTCAGTTCGCACTGCTACTGATGATTCCGGAAATTTTACGCTGTTGAGTGCGCAAGCGTACGGAATTCTTTCCGTCAGTTCGCCGGGATTCAACACGATCAGGATCGATGTCTCGAAGGCGAATGAACCACTTCATATCAAACTCGAGCCGGCGAGTTTGATTGAAAGGATTTTAGTCACAGCCGATGAAGAACGAATTCCACCGACGCCAACGAGTCAATTCGCACTCAGCAAGCGTGAACTAAACCTCTCAGGTGCGCTCACGATCGACGACGTCTTGCGACAGGTGCCGGGGTTCTCACTCTTTAGGCGTTCGGGAGGTCTGTCTGCGAATCCCACGTCGCAGGGTGTTTCGCTGCGCGGCGTCGGGGCGAATGGCGCCAGCCGTGCGGTGGTTCTTGTCGATGGGATTCCTTTGAATAGCCCATTTGGCGGCTGGGTCTACTGGAATCGGCTCGCGCGTGCAAGTGTCGAAAACGTGCAGGTTTTTAACGGCGGGACTTCCGACCTTTACGGCAGCGGCGCGCTCGGCGGCGTCATTAATATAAGGAGCACGACGAGGCCCGCGACGTTTCTCGATCTCGAATTGTCTGCCGGAAATAAAACGACGGGGGCTACGTCGTTTGCGGCAGGCAGGGCCTTTGGACGTTGGGGAGTGCTGTTTACGGGCCAGGCATTGCACACGGACGGTTACGTTCTCGTGCCTGAGAATCAGCGGGGCGCGGTCGATACACCTGCCGGCACCGGAGATCTCGTGGGCTCGTTGATCCTATCGAGAACGCTCGGTTCGCAAGGTCACGCCTTTGCGCGAGTTGGTTCGTTTGGCGAAAGCCGTCGTAATGGAACCCCGGTTCAACTAAACGACACGCGTGTTTCGTCGCTCGATCTCGGTGCTGACTGGAGCGACTTCTCGGCGCGTTTGTACGGATCGAGTGAGAACTTCAACCAGAATTTTTCCGCGGTTGCAGCGGATCGAGATACTGAGTCATTAACTAATCGCCAGCGTAATCCGTCGCAACAGATCGGATTTGCATTTCAGTGGCGCCGCAATCTCGGCGATCATCACGCGATCTCCGCAGGTGCTGAGGGCCGCGATGTGCGCGGTCATAGTGCGGAAACGACCTTTAACAATTCGAGATTAACTGCATTTGTCGACGCGGGCGGGCGACAGAGATCGTTTGGCGTCTTCGGGGCGGATTCAGTGCGGTTTCAATCCTCGGTTCTGAGTTTTGGTGCGCGAGTCGATCTTTGGGTGAATAGTCGTGGATTTTCGAATCGCATTCCCGTCGTTGGCGCGCCGGCATTGAATGATTTCGCGGATAGATCCGAAACGGCATTCAGCCCGCGTGTCGCAGTGATCAAGCGATTCGACCGCGGCTTTTCCTTGAGCGGTTCTGCGTACCGGGCATTTCGCGCGCCGACGCTCAATGAGCTTTATCGCAATTTCCGAGTTGGTAATGTCGTGACGAATGCGAATGCCGGGCTGCGGGCCGAGAGGTTGACTGGTGGTGAGGTCGGACTCGGCGTGCAGAAGTTTGGTGAACGACTGTTTGTGCGCAGCAACTTCTTCTGGAGTCAGATCGATGATTCGATCGCGAACGTTACGTTGTCGACAACGCCGGCGCTGATTACGCGTCAACGACAAAACCTGGGCGCGATACGCGCGCGCGGGATCGAGTTGTCGGCAATCACGAAGTTTGCGAGACACTGGGAGATTGCGGGTGAGTATTTATTGACGGATAGCACGGTGCTGCGTTTTCCGGCGAATCGGAGTCTCGAAGGGCTGCTCGTGCCGCAAGTCCCGCGGCACCAGTTTAATTTTCAGGTTACTTACGCGAATGCGAAGTGGCTGGTGGGAACACAGGGGCGGTTCGTGAGCCGGCAGTTTGATGACGATCAGAACACGTTGCCGCTCGCGAGGTTCTTTACGATCGATGCTGAGGCATCGCGCGCGGTGTCCGAACGGGTGCGGTTGTTTGTGGCGTTCCAGAACCTTAATGGGAGCCGGTATGAAATCAGCAGCACGCCGGTGTTTACAGTCGGCCCACCGGTGCTTGTGAGGGGCGGCGTGAGAGTCTCGATTCGATAGAAATATTTCACGCAAAGGCGCAAAGGAAGACGCAAAGACGCAAAGAAGACCTCCGACTTCACGGGTTTTCTTAGCGTCTTTGCGTCCTTCTTTGCGGCTTTGCGTGAAACTACGTCAACAACTCCTTTAACTCCAGCGCGTTCTTCACCGCCGCACCCTCGGGATCGTTGTTGAAGTAAACATAAACGTCAGACAGTTGATCGCGCCAGCTCTCGATTCGCTCCGCCCACGCCTGAAGCTCTTGCGTTGAATACCATCCGTAATACTTCGCACTCGTCGGCCCGTGAAAGCGAATGTAAGTAAAGCTCGCCGTCAGCTCGTGCGGCACTTTCATATCCGCGAAGTCGTGTATACAGTGCGCGACTTTGTACTTCCGCAGCAGCTCAAACACCTGCGGCACGAGCCAACTCTCCTCCCGAAACTCCACCACATACTTGTGTTCACGCGGCAAAGACTCGAGAAACTCTCGCAACCGCTCAATATTCAACTTCCAACGCGGCGGCAGTTGGAAAAGTATCGGCCCGAGCTTCTCCCGCAATCGCTCCGCGACCAGAAAAAACTTCTCCGACGAACTCTCCGGATCCTTCAGCTTCTTCATGTGCGTGATGAAGCGACTCGCTTTAACCGCAAAGCAAAACTTCCGTGGTGACGATTCGCGCCACGCATCGAAAGTCGTCGCTGTCGGCAACCGGTAGAAGCTGTTGTTGATCTCTACTGTATCGAAGTGGCGCGCGTAAAACTCAAACATCTGGGCGCCCGACGTCCCCTCGGGATAGAAAACGCCACCCAGCCAATGTTTGTAATGCCATCCGGAAGTGCCGATGTGAATCTTCACTAAAGCTCGATTCGCATCAATTAGCGATCCGCAGCTTAGTTCTTCGAAGTCTCCGGCTTCCCTCCGAGATACTTCTCAAACCACTCGAGATTCGCCTTCATCGCCGCCAACTGCATCTTTGGCTCGTTCGGTCCGTGCGGTTGGCGCGGAAACACGATCATTCGTGTTGGCACGCCTTTGAATTTCAGCGCGTTATAGAACTCGTAACCCTGCGAGATTGGCACGCGAACGTCGGCTTCACCGTGTTGAATCATCGTCGGCGTGGTCACGTTCTTCACGTTGAAGATGGGCGAGTGCTTTTGATAAAGATCCATTACTTCCCAGAACTGTCCGCCGAAGTAATCAGGAATAAACGACGGAATATCCGCGGTTCCGTTGAAGCTCATCAGGTTGGTTACGGGCGCGCCTGCCGATGCCGCTTTAAAACGCGACGTTTGCGTAACGATCCACGACGTCATAAAGCCGCCGTAACTCCAGCCCATCACACCCAAACGATCCGGATCGGCAACGCCCATTTCGATCACGCGATCGACGCCGGCCATCAGATCCTGATAATCGCCGAAGCCCCAGTCTTTCAGGTTCGCGCGGCGAAATTCAGTTCCATAACCACTCGAGCCGCGCGGATTCGGACGCAGGATCGCGTAGCCACGTGAAGAGAAAGTCGCGAGCGGATAAACACCACGACCGCCGACAAACGACTGCACGAACACCCCTGCTGGTCCACCGTGAACATTGAGAATGAGAGGCACACGTTGTCCGGCTTGATAGCCGACCGGATAAGTGAGCAGACCTTCGATCTGTTTCCCGTCCTTCGATTTCCAGGTGACGACTTCTGTTTTTCCCACCGGCGGGATTTTCAGATCGGCATTCACGCGCGTGATCTGAACCGGGTTGAGATCATTCACTGAGGCGACAAAAACGTCCCCCGGCGTGTCGCTGGTTTGCCTGATAAAAGCGAGCGTGGTGCCGGTGCGATTCAGACTGACTGCGGAATAAACCGCCGGTGTCGTTTTAACTTCGTCGATGCGATTCGCGTTGACGTCGAGCGAATAGATTAACGTGCCGGTCCCTTTTGTTTCGCTGAAGTAGATGCGCTTGCCATCGGCTGACCAGCCGGCCACACCGGGTGATGCGTCAAACGAGGTGACGAGAGTTTTTGGTGCGCCACCGCCGGACGGGAATATCTGGATCGCGCCGGATTGCGCCCAGCGTGGTGGATTGTCGCTGCTGAGCACGGCGATCCATTTTCCATCCGGTGAATAGAGCGGAGAGTTTTCCGCGGCAGGTGTAGTTGCGAGATCGGTGATTTTTCCACTCGCGACTTCGATGATCGAGACATCCGCAGTGGGCCAATCGTTTACCGACGGTGTCTTGACGCGATCGAAAGCGATGCGCGAGCCGTCGCTGGACCAGTCAAAATCTCCGACGTGGTAGTTGGCGGTCGTGAGCTTGCGCGGTTCGCGTTTGCCGTTGGCGTCTTTTTGAATGGGGAGTAGGTACAGGCGCGATAGTTTTAAGTTCTCATCGATCCAGCGCCAATCATTCTTGCCTTTGTCGTTCTTCTCTTCTTCTTCAGTCTTCGGATCGGTCATCGTATACGCGATCGAGCGACCGTCAGGCGACCAGTTGAAGTTGATGATGCTGCTCTTGAGATCCGTCAACGGTTCTGCTTCCCCACCGCTCGTGCTCAGCAAATAGAGATTGTTTTGATTGTCCTTGCGGTTCGAAGTGAACGCGATCCAGTTTCCGTCAGGTGACCATTTCGGATTGCTCGACGACTTGTCACCGAAAGTGAGTTGAATGTTTTGCTTCGTTCCGAGATCAGCCATCCAGATCTGCGTGACAAACTCACTCTTGTCAGCAGTCATCACGGTTTCGTTGACGGTATAGACCATCTTCTTTCCGTCAGGAGAAACTCGCGGTGAGCCCACC
>JBKPJP010000215.1:0-1479 GCA_046730735.1 Acidobacteriota bacterium
TGATGGGCGCGGATGCGACGAGCGTTAGCGCCGAGATGTTTGACAAACAGATTAGAGATTATTCCATCGACTCGCGTTCAGTAGGCGCGGGCGAGCTGTTCTTTGCACTCTCGCAGCAGGACTACGCCCGCGCCGGTTTCAACGGTGAGTTTGTAGATGCACATCGATTCATCGGCGACGCATTCCAGCGTGGTGCAATTGCCGCAGTGGCGCGCAAGGATCACATCCACGATCTCGAAAACGTGAAGGATCGGTTGCTGTTGGTTGACGATGCGATCGCGGCTTTACAACAACTCGCGCATCGCGTCTACACGGCGTGGGGCAAACCGGTAGTGGCGATCACCGGCAGCGCTGGGAAGACAACAGCGAAGGAGTTAACGGCGCAGGTGTTGTCGAGTGGCGGTCATCGCGTTTTGAAGAGTGAGCGGAATTACAACAACGGACTCGGACTGCCGTTGTCCGTGTTGCGCATGGTCAGCGAGGATCGCTCGCCCGATCAATTCGATCTCGCGGTGCTCGAAATGGGAATGTCGTCTCCGACACATGAGATTCAGCGACTCTGCAAGATCACGCCGCCCGATGTCGCGGTGGAATTGATGGTCGCTCCCGTTCATCTCGAGTACCTGGGAACGATCGAGAATATCGCCGCGGCGAAAGCGGAGTTAATCGAAGGTCTCAAGCCGGAAGGCGTAGCGATCTTAAACGCGGACGACGAGCTCGTCATGAAGATGCGCGACAAGCACCAGGGCCGTACGTTGACGTTCGGGATCGACAACGTAGCAGATGTTTCCGCAACTGAAATCGACACTCGTTCGTTAGGAAAGATCGAGTTTCGTTTACGCACGCCGCTCGGAGAGGCGCGCGCGTCGCTCGCGATGAGTGGCCGGCACAATCTGAGCAACGCGCTCGCGGCGTCGGCAGTTGGAACAGCGTTTTCGCTGCCACCGGGAGAGATTGCGCGTGCGTTGAGCAGGGCGCAGCCGCCGCAGATGCGTGGTGAAGTTTTCGATTTCGCGGCGGGCTTCACAGTGATCGACGATTCGTACAACTCGAATCCGCGATCGTTGCTGAACATGGTCCGAACGATGGCGGAAGGTGGTCGCGGTCATAAGCGCTTGTTTGTGATTGCGGGAGAGATGCTCGAGCTTGGACCAGACGAAGCCGTTATGCATAGAGAAGCGGGCCGTGAGATCGCGGCCACCGGTATCGACGTGCTTTGGGGAGTTCGTGGTTTGGGCCAGGAGATCGTGACCGGCGGTAGAGAAGCGGGACTGAGAGCGACGAAGTTTTTCGATTCGTCTGACGAAGCCGCGGCGGAACTAATGAAAGAAGTAAAAGAAGGCGATCTGATTCTGGTAAAAGGCTCACGAGGTGTCGCGACGGACAAGATCGTCAAAGCTCTGCGAGAACACTTTCCGTTAGTGGGAGAAGACGAAAGGTGATCTACTACTTCCTTTACGAACTCCTCTACATTCACTT
>JBKPJP010000216.1:0-4234 GCA_046730735.1 Acidobacteriota bacterium
TTCTTCGGCGCCGGCGGCGAAACCAGCGGCAGCAGCCCCAGCTCCTCAACCCACACCGCGTGCGTCAGTGGAAATGATCGAAGGCGCCAAGAAGCGCAGCGTCGAGTTTCCATAGATCACTCAACACTTAACTGAACTACTTGAAGTTGATCGCATTGACGATCGCTAGAAGCAAAGGAGCATAAGATCATGCAGAGCCGTTCCCCAATTTCACGCCGAGTGAGTTTATTGCTGGCGTCCCTGATTACAATTTTTGCTACCTCCATCGCGCACGCGCAGGAAAACTCCTACAAGGCGTCCTTTGGCCAGAACAAAGAGTCGATTGCCGTCAACGTTCTTGTGGGACAGTCGCGCGTGATCAATTTCGATCGCCCGGTTGGACGCTTCTCAGTTTCCAATCCCGATATCGCGGAAGCCGTGCTCGTCACGCCGGACCAGGTGCTCGTCAATGGCAAAGCTTTCGGTCAGGTCAACTTCATCGCCTGGGAACAGACGGGCGGTCAGTTTCTGATGTTTGACGTTTTCGTGCGCGCGAATCTTTCACTGATCGATTCGCAAATCCGCGCGCTGTTTCCGAAAGACGACATTCGTTTGAGCCAGGCCAATGGATCAGTCGTGATCTCCGGCACTGTTTCAAGCGCTACGACCGCCGCGCAGGTGCAGAGCGTTATCGAAGCCGCGAACTTCAAGGTCGTGAATATGCTGACGTCACCGACCTCGAATGCTTCGCAGGTGCAACTCGAGGTTCGTGTTGCGGAAGTGAATCGCAACCGTCTGCGCGACTACGGCACGTCGTTCCTGACGAACGGATCAACGGGTGGCTACACCAACAGCGGTGGTGGTCCAAGCACAATCGGCGAGTCAGTCATCGGTGCTGCCAGTGCGATCATGAACCCGGCGCTTAACGTGCTGCTTTTCAATAAGTCACTCAACACCGCGGCTATGCTCAAACTCCTGCGTACTGAAGGCGCGTACCGCGAGTTGGCCGAACCAAACCTGATTGCGATGAACGGACAGCAGGCGAGCTTTCTCGCCGGCGGCGAGTTTCCGGTGCCAGTGCTTCAGAACGCGGGCAGCGGCGGCAGCATCGGCATCACGATCGTCTGGAAAGAATATGGCGTTCGCCTGAACTTCAAACCAACCATCATCGACGAAGATCACATTCGTCTCGAACTCGAACCGGAAGTTTCCACGATCGACTTCAGCAACGGCGTCCGCTTCAACGGCTTCGTCGTACCCGCACTGCGCACTCGTCGCGCCAAGACCGGCGTTGAGTTGCGTGACGGCCAGGCATTCGCGCTTGCCGGTTTGCTCGACAACAACGAAACCAAGACTTTGTCGAGAATTCCGATCGTCAGTGACATCCCGATCATCGGCAACCTCTTCAAATCGAAGTCATTCGAGAAGAAAGAGACGGAGCTGATGTTCTTTGTGACCGCGCATCTCGTTAAGCCGATCAACGGCGACGAACTTCCGAACATGCGTGGCATCGATGGTCTGAAGGGCAGCTCACCTTTGGGTGTTGAGCCGAAGGGTGAAGGCGTCCAGGGCCAGACCGGTTACAAAGTTTCCGGACAGAACGAAGAAACTCCAGTAGCGGCACCGGCTCCGGCTCCGGCGGCTCCGGCGAAAGTTGAAGAGCCCAAGGCCAAGTCGACCGACGCTACTACTCAATCCAGCACGACCGGCACTGTCGGCAGCGTGCGCAACACTAACCCTGCCCTGCCAGTCGCTAAAGCAGTAAGGATGGACTTGAATCCCGAAACTGTTAAGCCCTGGTAACTGAACCTCTTCTTTCTCGAGCCGAATCATTCGTCATAAGAGGGGGAGAACATGAAGCACAGATCAGTAGAACAAGCGGGATTGAGAAAACACGAACGAGGCTCAATCCTGGCCACGTCAGCAATCGGGATGTTAGCCATCCTGTTAGCAGTAGGACTGGGAGTTGATATCAGCAGGTTCTACCTCGTTAAGACCGAGCTTCAAAACGGAGCTGATGCAGCAGCAATCGCTGCTGTATCAGCTCTTAATGGCTCACCGAAGGGCATCGACGATGCGTTGGCTGCGATAACCAAAGCAGCAAACAACTACAACTTCAGCAAGACCGGAATAAAGATCACGAACGTCGAGTTCTCGCCGAATTTAGACAGCGGCTATGTGCCGGCGTCGGGAGCTAAAGGAGTCGGTACTGCCGCAAGCATCCGTTTTGTGCGAGTTACGACCCAACCAACTCCGGTAGCAATTTCGTTCGCGGCGATGGTGCTCGGTAAGAGCAGGAATGTGAGTGCAACTGCAACCGCAGGCTATTCAGTTCCGCTAACTAATATCTGCGATTTCCTGCCGGTAACGGTAATTGATTACGGCACTCCTATTACTCCGGGATTCACCTACACCTTCAGGGCCCAGTCCGGCTCGATGATCTCGCCGGGCAACTACCAGATTCTGGCTTTGGCGGGCGCGGGTGGTAACGATGCGCGCGTTGGACTCGGCGCCGGTGTCGATGCGTGCGCAGGACCAGGAGCCGTTTATTCCGTCGATACAAAGACGGGTGTGACAGCAGGTGCTGTGAGACAGGGTATCAACACTCGCTTCGACGAGTATGGTTCAAACAACGTCAATCCCGTTGACATGCCTCCGGATCAGAACATCGCGGAGAATATTACCTACGACGTGTATAAAGCGGGCACTATCACAAAGCCGCCATCACATACAGGTTTCAGGAACCGTCGCGTGGTCTACATCCCGATCGTAAAGGCTTCCGAATACGACCAGGGTAAGAACACCGTGAAGTTCGATCGCATCGGCCAGTTCTTCCTCCAGACCAAAATTGGCGGCAGTGGTAATGGAGACCTTGTAGCCGAATACATCGACGACATAACAGTCGGTATCGGCACATACAGCCCGGGTGGCGGAACCAGTCCTCTCGTGACCACTCCTGTTTTATATAGATAGGAGGAAAGAAAATGCACCATCGAGTACGCAAAATTCGAAATGAGCGTCGCTGGCGACGGTTCAATTGGTTGAATCGCTTTCGTCGTGAAGAGCAGGGAGTGCAACTCGTCGAGGTCGCGATCGTCGTTCCGATTATGTTGATGTTGTTTGCGGCAGTCGGTGAGTTTGGCCGCTATTTCTACGAATACACGACCCTCGCTAAGGCGGCTCGCGTCGGAGCGAGATATATGTGCACCAAAAGCATCGACAGTACCACCACCAATCCGGTCTCAGCGACCAAGAACCTGGTGGTTTACGGCAATACTGCGGGTTCCGGAAAACCAGTGTTGCCGGGTCTGACGGCGAACAACGTCGATGTGACGTTTGCCGGTGGCACTTATAACAAAACCACGGGGGCTGGTGTACCGACGACCGTCACGATCAGCTTCAACAACTACAAGCACAAATCCTTATTCGATCTTGGGAAGCTTACCAAGGTCAAGAGCTTGTCGCTGAACGTCGCTGTTAAGCCGAGCATCACGATGCTTTATCTGCTTAACGCCAATTCCATTTAGGGGCCAAACCATGTTGCGCATCAGGAACTTCAAACAAAACGAGAAGGGGTCAACTCTGGTTGAGTACGCCATTGGTGCATCCGTGTTCCTCGTGGCGGTATTCGCAGTGCTGGAGTTTGGCCGTGTCTTGTGGATACACAACGCACTGAGCGACGCGGCTCGGCAGGGTGCTCGCTATGCCGTGTTGAACCTGTCCAGCGGCGAAGACGGCAACATCAAGAACCTCGTCGTTTATGGACATACAGGCGGTGGAACCAGACCAATCGTTCCGGGACTAACGACCAACATGGTCCAGGTCAGCCGCAGCAGTGATTTTTCAGTTAACTCCGGTACAGCAACTGTGAAGATTACGGGTTATCAATTTCAGTTTGTACTTCCCTTTATGCCGAAGTCGATCAAAATGCCGGAATATTCAACCACGCTAACCGGGGAGTCAGCGGGCATTCTCCCCTAACCCTGAACCTCATCGAGCTCTCAGAAGAGCTGGTCCAAAACTATGACTGAACCAATTACCTGTGTCGTTCTCAGTACCGGACTCGAAAACTTCAAAGACATTCGTCGCGCCATAACTGCTGAAGAACGCGTGAAGCTGCTCGCCGGCGGTAACGACACCGATCAGCTCTATGAAGAGATCGTTCGTCTGAAACCCAACTGCGCGATCATCGCGCTTGGTCCAAATGCGGATAACGCAGTCAGATTTATCGAAAAGTTAAATGCCGAATGTCCGG
>JBKPJP010000217.1:0-2966 GCA_046730735.1 Acidobacteriota bacterium
CCTCGATCTTTGGACGAGCGCCTTCAATGACCGGAGGAGCGTCGAATAGAATGCCCTTCACTTTTGGATTGGCCTGCAGAATCGACGTGATCAGAGCGCCATGACCACCGCCCACGTCCACGACCGTTCCGAAAGGCGAAAAATCGTAAAGCGAACGGATCTCCTCGTTTATTGCGGCAGTCACGCCACTCATTGAGTTGTTGAAAACGGCGGCGTCTTCCGGATTCTGTTCGAAGTACTTCCAGATATCGACGCCGAAGAAGTTATCGAACGCGATCTCGCCGGTCTTGACGCTGTGCATCAGGTTGCCCCAGGCGGGATAGTGTTCCTGCCCCAACTCTGAAATCGTGAACCAGCGCAAAGAGCCGGGCGCATCGGTCACAAGAATTTCGGACAAAGGCGTTTGAGCAAAGCGTCCGTCGACTGTAGCGCTTACGAATCCGATGCTCGACAGCGCCCGCAACACTCGATAAAGGGAAGGAGCGTGCATTTTCGTTTCCGACGCCAACTCTTCCACTGTCCTGGGGCCCGACTTCAGCAGATCGGGAATTCCCAGCTTGGCAAAGACGTAAACGGCCCGTGAACCCCAAAAATTCATAATGATTTGGAGTATTTGGGCCGGAACTGGTGTTTCGTTCAGGGGTTGATTCATTGGTGCACTCACGATTGAAACTCCTTGGATAATGCGTATTTCTTATAAAGTGCCACTTTCGTCCATAGATCTCAAAAGAGATCACGCGTAAACCGGCGTCAAAAAGTAACATGTAGACTCACGCAACTTCTGCTTGCGCGGCGCGTGAGATATACTCCCCGGTCATTCTCAAGTCGGGTAAATCCAAATTATGGCTGAGTTTATTTGTAGATTGGGAACACCTGCCGGCGAAGTCGTGACTCGCACCGTCGAGGCCACGGGCGTGCAGGAAGCGCGGCAGCGGCTTGAGCGCGAGGGTTTTCGTGTCTTCAATGTCACCCCACCGCGAACCGCGGGCGTCTCCGCTTTGACCAGCTTTGGCCGGGCCGGTGGACATCCCAAGGTAAAAGCCAACGACTTCCTGCTCTTTAACCAGCAACTGGCGGCACTCGTCCGCGCCGGTATTCCCATACTCCAGGCCATTTCGATGTTGCGCAAACGCGCCGCTTCCTCGCGGCTCCGCGCCGTGCTGGGCGACGTCGAAGAGCAAATTCGTGGCGGCGCGGCCCTCTCGCAGGCATTTGCCTCGCAAGGCAGGATCTTTCCGCGTATTTACACCGCTTCGATCCTTGCAGGCGAACGATCGGGCGCGCTCGACGAGGTCCTGAGTCGATATGTGAACTACATGAGGCGCAACGTCGCCCTGCGACGAAAAATTCGCGGCGCCCTCGCCTATCCGACGTTCCTGCTGTTTGCTTCGGCGGGTATGGTCACGTTCCTGACGATCTACGTTGTGCCACGCATGTCGGAACTGTTTACCGGGTTTGGCAACGAACTGCCGTTTGTTACTCAGATCGTTGTCGGAATCTCGCGCTGGATGTCGTCAAACATCTTCTGGTTTGCTCCACTCGTGATCGGCGGCTCGGTCGTATTATTTATTTGGTCTCGCACGCCGGCCGGCAAACTCGCCATCAGTAAACTGATTCTAAAGATTCCGTTGGCTGGAAGCCTGGCGGTGCAGATGTCTGTAGCCCAGGCGACTCGCTCACTGGCAACCTTGCTCGCCGGCGGTATCACCCTCGTCGAATCGTGGGAAATCGCGTCAGAGTCGATTACTAATCTCGAGTTGCGGCGTCGCAGTTCGTCGATTCTGCCAATGATTCGGGAAGGGCGATCGTTTACGGAGAGTTTGGAGGTAGCCGGGTGGATGCCGCCGCTCGCGATCGACATGATCGGGATTGGCGAACGATCGGGCAGCTTGCGGGAGATGCTCGACGAAGTGGCGGTCTTTTATGACGCTGAATCGGAAGTGCGACTGGAACAGTTGACGACCACGCTTGAGCCTGCGATTCTTGTGGTTATGGGCGGGGTTGTAGTGACGATCCTCCTCGCGATTTACCTCCCGATTATCCAGTCGATTTCGAATGGCGCAGGCGTTACCGGCCATCGTTAATCAGCAGTTTTGGAAGTAACTATGGAGCAAATGTCGGAGAACGAAAAGCCGCTGATTCAGCCCGCGCCGCCGGCCGGTCAAAACGGCAACAATGGCGACGAGCATCAACCGCCTGAGATGAAGGCGGCGAGGGAGTTGGCGCGTCGTTACCGCTTGCCGTTTGTTGATTTGCTGCCGCCCGATCGCGAATCGCCGATCGATTACGAGCTGTTTGCTGAAGTTCCGGTTGACCTGATGGTCCGGCACCAGTTTGTGCCGCTCAAGCGCGATCAAAAAGGGCTCCACATCGCGATGGCCGATCCAACGGATCTCGAGCGATTGGACGAACTCTCGAGCACGTTGCGAACACGCGTCGTACCGCATGTGGCAACAGCAGGCGCGGTCGAAGTTGTTTTGCGCAAAGGCGACACCACGCAGCGCGTGTTGCAGGAAGCTGCGTCAGGCTTTCGTATCTCACTTGTGAAAGAGACTGAGCACGGCGAGGAAGTGCTCGATCTCGATCGACTGGCGACCGATGCCGAAATGTCGCCCATCATCAAGCTGGTCGACACGATCATCTACAACGCGATGGAGTCGCGCGCGTCAGATATTCACATCGAAACTCGCGACACGGAAGTGCAGGTCAAGTATCGAATCGACGGCGCGCTCTACGCGAAAGTCGATCCGATCGATCTCGCCTATCACCAGACGTTGATCTCGCGTATCAAGGTCATGTCTGAACTCGACATCGCTGAGCGTCGCGTGCCGCAGGACGGTCGTTTCCGTGTTCGTTATAAAGGACGCAACGTCGACTTCCGCGTTTCGATCATGCCGACGATTCACGGCGAAGACGCGGTCATCCGTATTCTCGACAAAGAGCAGATCAACGAAGAGTTCCGAAAT
>JBKPJP010000218.1:0-2653 GCA_046730735.1 Acidobacteriota bacterium
GGGGAGAGAAGAAGTTTATGGGACGAACGTATATGGGTGTTCATCGCACTACCTTTTTGATCGATGAGAAGGGCAAGATCAAAAAGATCTTCGAAAAGGTAAAGCCCGAGAATCACGCCAGTGAGGTGCTCGAAGCTTTTGCCGGCTAACTTGCTTGTTGTATCCACAGACTACGCAGATTTATAAATCCTGCGTAATCTGTGGATGACCTGCCGGGGCTAGGCTGCCACCCAGCCTCCGATTTTTTCGGGTTCACCTTCAGGATTCCTGCCAGGCATCAACCCCTGCAAACTGCTGAACGAGCTCGGCACTTCGCGTTTTCGTGCCGGCAGACGTGGTCCATCATCTACTGTGACAGTATCGGCATTGTCGTTCAAAAAATACAGCCGAGTGTTGTCCACTACTCGAGTTCTGATCTCGTGAGTCCAGAGCAGTAGATTGGCTAATGCGTCTCCGATCTCGTCCTTGCCGAGTTTTGTTTCCTGGGCAATCTCACGCTGAGTTCGTGAACCTCTTCTGATTGCATCACGCACGCGCTCAACGGGAGACAACTTGCTCATTGCTTTCGCGGGATAGTGACTAGAGCCGTTCCCATCACCGGAAAGCAGTTCCGCAATTTCAACTTGCTGGGAGATGTACCTCTTGCGAGCTGACTTGTATTCCTTCAAAGCGCGCCGGCTCTGTGTCACCTTCTGGCGAATGCAACTCTTACAGTAAAGATTGCGTCCGTCTTTGCGCGCGCGACAAATTCCAAATTCTGATACCAGTAAATCTTGGGAGCAGATAGGACAGTGTTTTACCTGGGGGGAAGACAGTATTTCGATCATTTCACACAACTCCGCTGGGTATTAAGACTTGGCTTCAATCCGTAAAACGGACAACACTACACCCTGATCCGGCACTTACAACCTCCGGCAAGGAACTATATTTGGGGGTTATTTTTTGGCGAAGATCCCAATGGGGCAATCGCCGGATTGCCTTGCGCAACTGCCGCACGAGTCACGCCCCATTAATACCTGACTTACTTTTCGCCTGAAGGTCTCTGGGCAATTGCGAGAAAAATATGAGAGCTAGTTACCTTCAAACGATCATCCAACAGGCCGCTGATCCAAAACTTGTTAATGGCAATCGATGTCAGCGAGGGATTCGCATTATAGTGATCGACACTTTTTTTGCAACATCTTTTTCAGATTTGTTTCGACTCAAAATCAACTCCGAAATTTTGTCGATCGATCGTGCTTTCAAGATCTCTTTCTAGCAACTTAAACAACTCTGATTTGAGAGGATACGTAATCGCATCACACGTTTGTTGAACCTTTGATTTGTGTCTGAAGTGTTACGCTCACGAGCGAGAGACATGCGAATTCATTAGCAAATTCGAATGCTCTTCGTTGGAATAAAAACCGTTCGCCGAATGTTTGGCGCAACTACTTTGGATTTGTTTTTGATGGTCCCACAATTAGTTGCGCGGTGAAAAATGCCCTGGACCAGAAGTGATGAGTGCGCGTGTTTCGAGCTCTGCAAAAGTAGTTAACGCGTTCATACAAAAAGCTTTTTGCGCACGCCGCTCACGTGTGCAAAGTGTTCTAAGTATGCGCTTGTAACAGCTTTGTAAAACTCTGCACCCTGATTTCCACAAAGATTTCCTCAGGATCTGTGGAAAACTGTGGAAGCTTCTTGATGCTTACTTACGGCTTGCTCGATCTTTGAGGCGATAAACAAACTTGAGACCCGACCAGGTGTGATCAATCGCGCAAATCTTTACGTCGACGAGTCCGGCATCCAGACCAATTCGCTGCACGTGTTCGAAAGTGAGATCGGTTGTGACTCCCGAACTCTTCTTCGGCCATGCAATCCAAATCATGCCGTTGCTTGTGAGGCGTGCCGCGAGTTTTGCGAAGTCTCTCGCAAGCATTCGTTCCGATAAAACAAAGAAGAGAATGAAGTCGAGCGACCTGGTCGTCGACTTCATGAACTTCACGTTATCGGGCAGCTCGCCGAGCTCGGTTTCAAAGTTCTCAGGAGCATTCACCAACGCGACGCGAGCGCCTTCCTTGATACCGAGTTTCTTGACGAGCGGAGTTCCGGAGTATCCAGCCATGATTTAGGTCACCAGAGTTTGAGAACTTTCCACCAGGTAAAACCGACTACAGTCCAGACAGCGATCGTTATCAACGATGTGATCAGGCCGAGCGTCCACCAGGTTCGCTGTGTTGTGTAACCAGCGCCGAAGTAGATGGGCGCCGGCGTGGTGCCGTAATGCGTCAGGGCTGCGGCCAGATTCGAGAAGTAGGCTAACGAAAGCACTGCCAGGTATGTCGGCGTTCCCGCAGCAAGGATGACGATCAGAAACGGAACAAACATCGCTGTAACGTGAGCGGTGATACTCGCAAAAACGTAGTGGGCGTAGAAATAGATCAGGAGCAACGACGCCAGCGCGAGCCACCACTTCCAACCGGTGGTCAAACTAGCCGAGGCTTGCGCAAATCTTTGCGTGATGCCCGTCTGGCCCAACGCTTCGGCCATGCGAAGGAGTCCGCCGTACCAGATGAACACGCCCCAGGCCGCTTTTTCACTAATGAGATCTTCCCAGTCGAGCACCCCAGTAATCAGTAAAACGCTGATGCCGAGTAGAGCGACCGCAGCGTAGTCG
>JBKPJP010000219.1:0-4432 GCA_046730735.1 Acidobacteriota bacterium
GATGTAGCCGATGTGCGTGTTGCGCCAGCCGGCCAGTTGACTCTCCGACATTCGCGTCAACTGCGTTCCCATAACCTCGACTTCGCCTTCAGTCGCACGATCGATTCCCGCGAGCAGGTTCAGCAGCGTCGACTTACCGGAACCACTCGGTCCCATCAGCGCCAGAAAAACTCCCTCGTACAATTCGAGATCGACGTGGTCCAAAGCGACGACTTCAAATCCATCGCGAATGAAACGTTTGGTCACGTTGCGAACTCGCACTATCGGTTCAGACATAAGTTTTCATCCTCAACTATTGAACTTTGACGCGAGCGCCATCGCGTAACTTCTCGACTGCCGTTACCGCGACTGTCTCGTTGCCACTCAATCCATCAAGAACTACCAGAGCATCACCAGACTCTTCGCCGGTGCGGATCGTTCGTTGCTCGACACTGTTACCTTTTACGACGAACACAAAAGAGCTGTTGTCTTTTTTAACCACTGCGGCTTTGGGCACAAGCACGCGCGAGATTGTCTGCCCATCGCCGCTTGGAGCTTTGTCGGAGAGGAAATTGACGCGCGCATTCATCTCCGGCCGCAATTGTTCGTTCGGATTTTCAACCTTCACCTTGATCTGGACCGTCGACTTGGCGCGATTCGCTTCAGGCGCAATCTCCGCGATGAAGCCGGTGAACCTGAGATTCGGATAAGCCTCGGGAATGATCTCGGCCCTTTGCGATGGCTTCAACCGCGCGAAGTCAGTTTGGCTGATGTCCAACTCGACTTGCAGGTCTGTCAGATCTGCAAGGTCGACAACTGACGTGCGCGCGCCTGAGCCGCCAAACGCAGATGGGCTAACCATCTCACCGCGCTCAACGATTCTCTGCAGCACTGTTCCGGTAACGGGCGCTTTAATCTCAGTGGCGGCGAGTTGCGTGTTGGCGTAGTCGAGCGCCGCGCGCATCTGTTGCACTTCCGCTTCGGCGGCGCGAATTTCTTCCTTGCGCGGGCCGATGTCAGTCATAGCGCTCGACTGGCGCGCTGATTGGACCAGCGCCGCTGCTGTATCTCTTTGAGCGAGAGCGCGGTCGAGTTCCGCCTTCGAGGCAACACCGGAGCGATAGAGCGATTCGGCGCGCTGGTATTCAGCCTCTGCATTCTTCAGGTTCGCTTCGGCTTGTAAGACCGCGGCTTTGTCTTTCAACTTCTCTTCCGGTCGCGAGCCGGTTCGCAAACGATCGAGCCGCGCTTGCGCGGCGGCGAGATTCGCCTGCGCCTGGTTTACCTGCGCACGGAATTCATTGTCTTCGAGCCGGACCAAAACCTGTCCGTCCTGAACCCGGTCGCCTTTTTCAACTCCGATCCATGCGACACGTCCCATCACTTTCGCCCCAACCGCAATCTTGTGATGGGCCACCACGTAACCTGATGCCGACAACACACTCTCGCTTGGTGACGCGCCACCACTTTCGACCCGAACCGGAGCCACCGAGATCGTCGTAGGCGGGGAAAATAGAAAGACATAACCCAGCCCGAGGAGGGCCAACAATACCGCAACGCCTAAGAACAGAAGCTTGGGGGTGCGATTACCCGCGGCGGACGCCGGCGCCGCACCGCGATCGATCTTCAAGCTCCTTAGGCGCTTGTTCAGATCTTCCTGGGCGTCTTTTGATTTAGGACTCGTTACCATCTGTTTTTCTCTGCGGCCCTCTGCGTCTCTCTGCGTTCTCTGCGTTTTAATTGCGCTTTAACGCAGAGGGCCGCAGAGATACGCAGAGGGCCGCAGAGATATTCCTTTCAAGCGCGCAATGCGTCGACGATCTTGAACCGCGAGGCGCGAATCGAGGGTAATAATGAACCAACGAAACCGATAACCCCACCGAAAGCTAACGCAAAGAGCATCAGATCCAGCGTCACCCGAAAGTTGAAAGCGATCTCACTGAAGGTCGCGAAGTTTGAGGTGCCGGTCGACACAAAGTTCAACGGCAGTGCCAGCACAATTCCAATGGCCGCTCCAAACAACGCTATGACTACCGATTCCAAAAGAAACGCGATGAGAATACTCGAGCGGCTAAATCCAAGTACGCGCAGCGTGCCGATCTCTTTCGTACGTCGGGCCACGGCCGCGTACATCGTGTTCATGCCGGCAAAACCAGCTCCCACTGCCATGATAAAAGAGATGAAGCCGGCCAGTATTTTCAACGCCCCGGACGCTATGCCTTGTTGCTCTTCATAGAAGTTGCGTTCGGATAGTGCTTTCAGGTGCAGTTTAGGATCTTCGGTTATTTTTTTGCTGAGCGCAGTCAAAGCATTCTGATCCTGCGCACGCAGCAAGACAGAGGTGTATTCAGGACTCTTGGTAGTACTCGCAAGTGAATTAATATCAACCCAGATTTCCGATTCAAACGCCTTGCCGCCGGAGTCAAACAATCCAACCACCGTGTAATCCGTAGTTTGAATGCGGAACTTGTCTCCTATCTCGAGGCCTTGAAAACGTTCAGCTATTCGCTTTGACACAACGGCTTCCGTTAGACCAGTTTGAAACATTCGTCCGGCTATTATCTTGAATCCCGAATGCAGGGTAAACGACATTGGGCCAACGCCACGCACTGTAATATTGGAGCCCTGGCTCTGGCCCTTGCGGGCTTTGTAGATCAAGGTAATGCGTTCGGCTGCGGCGAGTGGCTGGTCATTCTCACGTACAACTCCATCGAGGTACATCACATTCTTATAATTCTCGGGCGTCAGTGAACTGTTCAACTCCGCGGTACTGCCTTCACGCAATACGATCACATTCAGCGGTTCGCCACTGGTGGCGAGTGTTAGATCAATTCCACGGGCCAGCGCCATCACCATTAAGAAGACTGCGACCGTCAAGCCGATGGTGAAAGCCGTAGTGAGCGTGCTCCCTTTTCTGACAATGAGGTTACGAATGTTGTACTTCAGCGGTAATGCCATCTTATTCAGTGCTCCGCAAAGCTTCGGCGATTGTCAGACCTGAGACTCGATAAGCCGAGTAAATCACGCTGATTAAACCGACCAGGATCGCCAGGACAAACACGGCCAGCAACGTTTGCCTGGTGGGAATGAACGAGTTGAAAAATGGAACAACGAGTGTCAGATCAAATGAATTGAAGAGCAGCGCCGAGCCGCCAATTCCGATCGCTGCGCCGATACACGCAACAATCAATGCCTCGCCGACGAACAGCGCCGTAATCGTGCCGCGCTGAAAACCGATCGCTTTCAACGTACCCACTTCCTTCGTCCGTTCACGAACGGTCATCGCCATCGTGTTACCCAAAACCAGCAACAACGAGAATGCGATGGCCGCCATGATGCCGTATAGAAACTTTTTCATTCCGCCCATCATAGCTTGAAAACTCAAGGCGAATTCGCGCTCACTCTCTGTTTTCGTGGGAGCGTCAGTGTTTGCAAACATGGAATCGACCGTTTGGGCGATGCGGGGCACGTCCTCAGGAGTATTGGCAAGGATGCTGAACGTCCCTACCTTGTCCTTCTGGTCGGGCGCCGCCTGTCCCAGCAGTTCGTTCATATAGTCGTAGTGGAAGAAGAGTGTCCTCTCATCACCGCCGGTGCAGACGCCACGAATAATAAACTCAACACTCGCGTTGTAGATCGGACTCTTCAATGTGATTCGCTGACCAGGAGTAAAGCCGTACAACTTGACAAGCTTCTGTCCCACGATGGCTCCCTGTCTGTCGTTAATGAACGCCTGCCACTCCGCGTCCGACATCTTCAGTTCAGTAAGCACTTCGCGCAGCTTGCGCGGATCCACAGCAAAATTGGCAAAGAAGTTCTTCTCTTCTTTATAAATGCCTCCAAACCAACTGAAGGGCGTTACTTCTTTCACACCCGGAACTGCCTTGATTTTGTCGAGGTGGGCCATTGGTAAAGTGAACGTCAGCGAAACCGCGTGACGTGCCACCAGACGCACCGGACTCGATTCCTCGGTCCCACGGTCAAACTCCGTGAGAATCGTGGCCAGGCAAATAATCAGAAAAAGTGAAACAACCAGGCTCGAAATGGTGAGCAGGGTTCGTCTCTTGTTCCGCAGGATGTTTTTGAAGATCAACTTAGCAAACTTCATAAGCGGTTCACCTGTTCCAGAAAAGACCAGAAACTGCGACGGATTTCCCTAAATGATGGCTGGATCTACTACGATGGGCACTTACGATACGTTTAACTATTTTGCCGCGCAAGCGGAAAAAAGATCCTCGCCATGAGTACGTCGAATGGCGCGTGGCGAAATCGACAATTTCTCGCGCAAAGCCGCAAAGACGCAAAGCGCTGCCGCGTTTCGGAGAGTATTCTTTGCGTCTTTGCGCCTTTGCGCGAGAAATTTTTATGTACCAATAAGTTTCGTGGGGCTCCGGGGTTGTTGCGATTCCAGACAGCACAGACATCTTTTCCCCAACACATCAGAGGCACAAAC
>JBKPJP010000220.1:0-6616 GCA_046730735.1 Acidobacteriota bacterium
GTCGTGCCGCCTTTTCCGGGCGTCACGCCGCCGACGATATTCGTTCCATACTCAACCATCTGTTTGGCATGGAACGTCCCCTCTTTACCCGTGAGACCCTGAACTATCAGTCGCGTAGACTTATCAACCAGAACGCTCAAATCAATGCTCCAATCTGTGTAATCTGTAGATACAAAAAGACGAAAGTTTACAACAGCTCAACTCGTTCACCATACTGCGGCACGTGTACGTTCCAGCCAAACTTCTCCTTGATGTGTCCGGCCATCGCGTTCGCTGCTTCCGGCTCGCCGTGAGTCAGAAAAGTTTGCTTCGGCGCACTATTTTCCATTCCTCCCAACCAGCGCAACACTTCTCCCCAATCCGCGTGCGCCGAGAAGCCCCCGATCTTTGCCACGCGACAACGCACAGGCACCCATTGGCCCATGATCTTTACTTCGGGCTCGCCGTCGAGTATGCGACGTCCGGTCGTGCCTGCCGCTTGATAACCGACGAAGACGATCGTGGCTTCAGGATCGGGAACGAGCCGTAAGGCGTGATGCAAAACGCGCCCGCCGGTCATCATGCCTGACGCACTGATGATCACGCGCGCTCCCTGCGCATCGTTCAGTCGCTTCGATTCCTGTTTTGACGAAGCGGTGGTCATCGAATGTGTGCGCAATGGATGCCGCTGTTGAGTGAGGATGCTGGCGTAGTCTTCGTCCTGCTCTTCTTTTCGATTAGCGTACGCAGTCGTAGTCGCCGCGGCCATGGGCGAGTCGACAGTCACCGGCAAAATCGGAATCGTCTTTTCGTCTTCCAACTCTCGAATCAGATAGACAAGCTCCTGCGTACGACCAACAGCAAACGCCGGAATCAGCACTGGAGCATTACGTGCGGCAGCGTCGTTGATGATGCGCGCGAGGGCTACTTTCGGATCTTCCGGATCGTGCAAACGATCGCCATAGGTTGATTCAACTAATAGATAGTCGCAGGGCGGTGGTGGAACCGGGTCGCGAATGATCGGTTGATCGTAATGGCCCAGGTCGCCGGAAAAGAGCACGCGACGTCCCTCGCCATTGGCTAAGGCATGATCGAGTTCCAACAATACGAGACTCGAACCGAGAATATGCCCCGCGATTCTGAAGCTCCCGCGAATTCCCGGCGCAACCTGTATCGCTTCGCCCGTGTTGGCTACGGGCTCGACAAACTCTAGCGCGGCATACGCATCTTTCTCGGTGTAAAGCGGCAGTGCGGGCTTGTGCTTGGTCAGGTTGTGACGGTTGCGATAGTCGGCTTCTTCTTCCTGCAACCGCCCGGCGTCAGGCAGTAGTATCTTCAGCAGATCCGCGGTGCCGCACGAACAGTAAACCGGGCCATGAAACCCCTGCCGCACCAGGCGCGGCAAGTAACCCGTGTGATCGATGTGTGCGTGAGTGATGAGAACCGCATTGAGCGAACGCGGATCGAACGGCGGATCCTGCCAGTTGCGTTCGCGTAGCTCCTTCAGACCCTGGAACATCCCGCAGTCAACCAGCACGCGCGCTTTGTTTGTTTGGACCAGATACTTCGAGCCGGTAACCGTGCCGACGCCGCCCCAGAATTCAATGCTCGCCAATGATTAACTCCTTCCGAGTCCTGCGATAACCAAACCAGACAATCAACACCGGGATCAGCAGCGCCAGATTTCTCAGCGCCGTCTTGACGCCGAGTTGACTGGCAATGATGCCGCCGAAGCAACCACACTCGAGTGGGTCACCATGAAGTGCGTAAACGTAATACAGCGCATAAGCCGCAAACCCAATCAACAACACCGCTGCGAATAGTGCGCCAACTCGCACCGTGCGCGGCACGATCAACAGCGCCGCCGTTACGATCTCCGCAGCGATTACGACAATCGTCGCCGGCCACGACCAGCGCTGATAATCAAATCCTGACGAGCTCAACAGCTCGCCCATGTTCTTGACGAACGCGCTGATGATCGCGAGCTTCGCAATCGCGGTGAACAGAAACAGCGCCGCCAACCCATAGCGACAAATCCTGATTACCCACGTTTTCGCTGTCGTTCTCTGAATCAATCCGCGCTTTTATCCGTGTCATCCGTGTTCAGGCAGCCAGCGAAACAACTTTCTCCGCCGCGTCCTTCATTCCGTTCGCGACCGTGAAGTTCAAACCCGACTCACGAATGACACGTTGACCTTCTTCAACATTCGTTCCTTCAAGTCGCACGACCACCGGCACCTTCACCCCAAGGTTGCGCGCGGCCTCGACCACGCCTCGCGCCACCATGTCGCAACGGACAATCCCGCCGAAGATGTTGATCAATACCGCCTTCACATTCTCATCCGCGAGCAGGATACGAAACGCCGCTTCGACTCTTTCCTGCGATGCGCCACCACCAACGTCGAGAAAGTTCGCGGGTTCGCCGCCTGCAAGTTTGATGATGTCCATCGTCGCCATCGCGAGGCCGGCGCCGTTCACCATGCAGGCGATGTTGCCGTCGAGTTTGATGTAGTTGAGATCAAACTTCGACGCTTCGATCTCGAGTGGCTCTTCTTCATTAAGGTCGCGCAGATCGAGAAACTCCTTGTGACGAAAGAGCGCGTTGTCGTCGAAGTTGATCTTCGCGTCGAGCGCGATGAGTCGATTGTCTTTGGTCAGTAGAAACGGATTGATCTCGGCGAGTGAGGCGTCCATCTGCTCGTACGCGGAGTAAAGTGACTGCATGAACTTCACTGCCTGGCCCACGAGCGGTCCCGGTAAGCCGAGACCGAAAGCGAGTTTGCGCGCCTGAAACGATTGAAAACCGACTGCCGGATCGATCGTCTCCTTCATGATCTTTTCCGGCGTGGTAGCGGCGACTTCTTCGATGTCCATTCCACCTGCTGATGAAGCCATGAAGACCTGGCGACCACTCGCGCGGTCGAGCACGATGCCGAGATAAAATTCTTTGTCGATCGGCAGGCCTTCTTCGATCAAAAGCACTCGCACTTCCCTGCCTTCGGGACCGGTTTGATGAGTGACTAATTTCATGCCGAGCATCTGGCGCGCAAGCTCACGCGCTTCGTCGGCACTGCGAGCGAGCTTGACGCCACCACCTTTACCGCGACCGCCCGCGTGAATCTGCGCCTTCACTACGACGATCTCGCCACCGAGCTCTTTGGCAGCCTGATAAGCCTCTTCCGGCGAACGCGCCACGATTCCACGCGGCACGGGAACACCGTACTTTTTCAGCAGTTCTTTACCCTGGTACTCATGAATCTTCATGCAACAGCCTCAGACAAGTTGAATCTTTTGGAACGCGCGAGTGTAGCCGCGCACTTGAGTCAACCGCAAGTTGACATCTATCTTATCGGCAGAATGGAGCGTGCATATGAGCGAGGTCGTTGTTAGTTCACAAACAAACCTGCGCAACGAGGTGCGCTACGGCGCGGGTCACTCATTCATTACCGACGAACCAGTGGCTGCCGGTGGTGAAGATGCGGGCCCTGATCCCTACACGTTACTGCTCGCGGCGCTCGGCAGTTGTATTTCGATGACGGTGACTCTTTACGCGCGGCGCAAGCAGTGGCCACTCGAGAACGTCACCGTTCGTTTGCGACAAAATCGGATTCACGTCAAAGACTGTGAGGAGTGCGCGCAAAAGGAAGAAGGTTTCATTCACCGGATCGAGCGTTCCGTGTCTTTCACTGGTCCACTCACTGAAGAGCAACGCGATCGTCTCGACGAGATCGCACACAAGTGTCCGGTGCACAAAACACTGCTGTCGGACATCGTGATCACCGATTTGAAAGATGAGTCGGGAACTTTTTAGATCCGGCTGTGTCTAAGAATGCATTTCAACTTTGAATAGGGGAGAAGTGTATGAGCGTGAACAAAATGGCCGGCGCCTGCTTAATCGTATTAGGGTTTGTAAACGTGCTGCACGAGATTGTGGTGCGGTCGACGGGACGAGGTGAGCCCGGAATCGGTTATGCATTTGTAACCGCACTGTTTTTCACTTTCGGAGCTGTTTTGTTCCTGCGCCGCAGCGCGGCTCAAACTAGTGCGCCGAAAGCAAAAGGGCCTTCAATCTTCAAAGACTAAAGGCCTACAGCACGTTGGAACGCTGTCAGCGTTTCGCTCGATGGCGACGAGTCGAAAACCGAGAATACTACGCGTTCGAAGCGGCCCATCCAGGCGTCGTGTCTGAGATGGCCGACGAATGCGGCGGCCACGACAGCCGGGTCGTTACGAAAGACTCCACAGCCCCACGCGCCCAACACTAACCGACGATATCCCCTGGACGCGGCTAATGCCAGCACATACTCCGAACGCCGGCGAAACACCTCGGGGATCTGGGCCAACTCCTCAGGCCGGTTCGCAGCGGCGCCCGCATTGGGTGCCGGGCTTGTAATAAAACTGACCAACTGCGGCTCGTCCAGCAGAGTGCCTTCATCATCACGGAAGACCGGACAGTCAGGCGACCATATCATCGCGTCGGAGTACAGCAAGGAAGGCGACGCGCGATGTCTCTCGTAAAACTCCCACGCCTTAAGCAGTGAACTGTACAGAGCCGAACTCCGGGCGAGTGACTCTTCCTGAGCCTGGCTACCGTTGAGGAAACCTCCACCGGGATTCTTGGCGGAGGCGAAGTTGAGTGCTGCGACCGGTCCTTTCCCATCGGCAAGCACGCGCGTGATGCCGGCGAGCGTCGTCTCATTAACCACCTCGAGGCTCGTGGCAAACCCTTCCGACGGCCGGCCAAGAACTTCTTCCCGGAGTTGTTCGAGCTCTTCGGGCGAGAAGAACTGCGTGCCTTCGAGGCATGCACGGACAAAGGGAGCGATGTCGACGACGCGACCCGTGGTGGACTGATAGGAACCGCGTTCGACGATCTCCACGGTTTGCTCAGCCAGTTCCTTCCGTGTGAAACGCTTCATCTCTTTATTAGCCAGCCAGCATCCAGCTCGAGTGCTGCGCAAGATTTTAAGAAACCCATAAGGGGTGCTGCTTCAGGATTTCCCACTTTCCATTTACCTTCTTCAGCGAAAAGTATTCACCCCCGCCACACAATCCACCACAAGTTTTAGCCGCATATACGAAAGCCTCATCGTGCCGATCGTTAAATCCAACGTTAGAAAAGAACCGGATGCCGGATGAGTTCGGGTATTTCTTATGGAAGCTGGTCCAAAATCGCTCATAATTACCAGCGGGAAGATCGTCGTCTCTTACCAGCACATAATCGATTCCAAGGTTTGCCACTCGCAATGGTTTCGAGCTCTCATTTGCCGCCAAATAGTTGTCGAGCGTTTGTGGCGAAACTTCAGGCATTGATTCCTTCTGCATCTCGTGGAGTGTCTGAGAATGCCATTGCTTCCTGACAGATTCATTCTCGTATATCGGACAACCCGTCGTTTCAGCCCATAAGACGATCAACTTAATTTCATGATTGAAGATGGTTTCGTGTTGAACAAGCAAACGATAAATCTCATTTGCATCCTCAACTGGATTAACCAAAACAACCGGACTCACATCGCTGGTATTGATATTCCAGACTCGGTCCAGAAGGGCGTTCTCAAGATTAGGGATTAGCTGTAGTGTCCACGCGACGGCGATACCAATCGTAAAGGTCACTATTGCAACTAAGAGTCTGAGACCATGGTGTAGCATCGAAGATCCTCCGTGCCGGCATATTTCTCAGAATAGACTCCGACGCGGACCATTTGTTCCCCTTAACATGCGATTGGCAGTCGAGTGCAATGAGTTGCTAGATAGCGGGCTTCTTCAACCACTCTTCACGCAGAACTGCATAGAGGTATTCATCTCCCCACTTGCCCTTGAACCAAATGTTCTGAATAAAGTGTCCTTCTCGCCGCATCCCCAATCTACTTAATAAGGCCACAGACCTTTCATTCTCACAGTCTGTGACAGCTATTACACGGTGCAGCGCCAGTTTGGTAAACACATAATTCAACACACAAGTAGCCGCCTCACACGCTAAACCCTGGCCCTGATACGCGCGAGAGAACGTGAAGCCGATTTCTGCCTGCTTATGATCTTCCGTCTTCAATGCGACATGTCCGATGAGCACTCCTGTCGCTTTCAATTCAACGGCGAAGGTAAACCACTGCCCCGGCACACCCGGAACAAGATTCTGCTGCTTTTGAATTACATCTCTGGCTTGTTGCTCGGTATAGGACTCCCACGTTTGATAACGAGCCACAAGTGGATCATTCAGGTAGGCGAGAAACGGCGTGAGGTCTGTTTCGACGAAACGCCGCAAGCGCAATCTTTGCGATTCAAGTGAGGTAAAGAGTGCCGCGGCATCCTCGTCGTCCAAAGGCTTTGCTGGACTGTCTGGATTATGCATCGAGTGGGATTTCCCTCGAAAGCAATCTGCATGCTCTCGTACTGATCTGAATTGTCCTCCAGATGTATCTCTATCCCGTTGTCGAGCTCGAGCACAATCAGCCTGTCACTTACGACTTCGCAACGTCTGACTTCCACATTCATGATGTCGTAGAAACCGGGGTCCGGCCACTGGCCCTCTTCCCAAGGGGCCACTAGTTTGCCGCCACGAAATAGGTTCACGGGAGACTGGATGGCAAAATTGACCGGGCCGAACGTGAATTGGACGTCGAACTGCCCGACCCGCACC
>JBKPJP010000221.1:0-3797 GCA_046730735.1 Acidobacteriota bacterium
GGGCGGCGACAAATGACGCCCTGATAAGGTATTATCGGGGGTCGGAGGCGTTAATGAATTTGAGTTCTACGGCAAGACAAATTGTTTTTTGGCTCCTGATAATTGCGGGGGCACTTCTGTTGTATAAGCTCGTCAATCCGCGTGGCAGCAGTTATCAGAACGTTGATCTGACCCGGCTGGATAGTTTGATGCAGGCCGGTCAAATCAAAGAGTTAACTGTTAAGCAAGGTGAGACGGTGGCGATCGACCAGGGTGGTCAGGAATATCGAATAGCGTTGTCGAACGAACCGGCGAAGAACGACTTGCTGAAGTCGGCGCGCGAGATCGTCAAGGAAACCGGCAAGCCGCGCGTGGCGAAGGTCCAGGAAGAATCGAGCAGCAGTTATATCTGGCCCATGCTCATCACCTGGGCGCCGCTTTTGTTCATTATCGCGATCTGGATTTTCATGCTGCGACAGATGCAGTCAGGCGGCAACAAGGCGTTGTCGTTTGGCAAGTCGCGCGCAAAGCTTCTGAACAATCAGCAGAAACGCGTTACGTTCAAGGACGTTGCTGGAGTTGAAGAAGCGAAAGAAGAGCTCCAGGAAATCATCGAGTTTCTCAAGGAACCACAAAAGTTTCAGAAACTCGGCGGACGCATTCCCAAGGGCGTTTTGATGATGGGACCGCCGGGAACCGGTAAGACTTTGCTGGCCCGCGCTATCGCAGGCGAAGCAAACGTTCCGTTCTTCTCGATCTCCGGATCAGACTTCGTCGAGATGTTCGTCGGCGTGGGCGCCTCGCGTGTGCGCGACCTGTTTGAACAAGGCAAGAAGAATGCGCCCTGCATTATCTTCATTGACGAGATCGATGCGGTTGGACGTCATCGTGGCGCAGGTCTTGGCGGTGGTCACGATGAACGCGAACAGACGTTGAACCAGTTGTTGGTTGAGATGGATGGGTTCGAGTCGAACGATGGCGTGATCCTGATTGCTTCGACCAACCGTCCCGATGTTTTGGATCCGGCGTTGCTGCGACCAGGACGTTTCGACCGTCGCGTAGTCGTTTCAAGACCTGACGTTCGTGGACGCGAAGGCATTCTGAAAGTTCACACACGCAAGATTCCCCTCGGCGAAGACGTTGACATCTCCGTGATCGCGCGTGGTACTCCGGGCTTCACCGGCGCGGATCTCGCGAATCTTGTTAACGAAGCCGCTTTGAACGCTGCTCGTTACAACAAGAAGCTCGTCGCGATGGGCGACTTCGAGTTGGCGAAAGACAAAGTGCTCATGGGCGCAGAGCGCAAGAGCATGGTTATCTCGAACGAGGAGAAGCGCGTCACTGCGTATCACGAAGCGGGTCACACGCTTGTTGGTCTGAAGGTGCCGAACGCTGATCCGGTTCACAAAGTGACCATCATTCCGCGTGGCATGGCTCTGGGTGTGACGCAACAGCTTCCCGAAGGTGATCGTCACAACTACAGTCAGGAATACCTGTTGGGCCAGATCTCGATTTTGATGGGTGGTCGTATCGCTGAAGATACTTTCCTCGGCAGCATCACGACCGGCGCATCGAACGATATCGAACGTGCGACCGAACTCGCGCGCGCGATGGTTTGCGAGTACGGCATGTCTGAGATGGGTCCGCTGACCTTCGGCAAGAAGGAAGAGCAGATCTTCCTCGGACGCGAGATCGCGCAGCATCGTGATTTCTCGGAAGACACTGCGATCAAGATCGATCAAGAGGTGAAGAAGATCGTCACGGCGCAGTATGAGCGAGCGAAAGCCATCATCGAAGAGAATCGCGAGACAATGATTCGCTTGGCTGAGTGTTTGTTGGAGCGCGAGTCGTTGGATGGAGTTGAGATTCGACGGATCGTCGCGGGCTTGCCGCTCGATGAGAATCCGTCAGTCGATTCCGGCGACGGCGAAGATCGGCCGCAGTTGAAGGAGCCGACCGCGAAACCGCTCAAGCCGATTCTGCCACCGATAACCGGCGGTAATCCGTCGCCTGCTTAAACCACATCTGTGGCCGGCAGGGTTTGGCAAGTTAGGAACTACAGAATGCCCATCGGTGAGCGCACGCTCATCATGGGCATTCTTAATGTCACGCCTGATAGTTTCAGCGACGGCGGACAATTCGTCACCGTTGACACCGCGCTGGCCCATGCTGAAAAGATGATTGCCGAAGGCGCCGATATCATCGACGTCGGCGGCGAGTCTACGCGTCCAGGTGGCGAGCCGGTTTCTGTTGAACAAGAGATCGAACGCGTGGTTCCTGTGATCGAAGCCCTCGCTCGGCGTACTGAAGTCCCAATCTCCGTCGACACAACGAAATCGGAAGTCGCGAGAGCGGCATTGGATGCCGGCGCAGCAATCGTCAACGACATCTCAGCGCTGCGTTTCGATTTCTACGTCGCGGACGCAGTCGCACGCGCGGGCGCAGGGCTCGTCTTAATGCACTCACGCGGCACACCCGCAACGATGCACCGCCTCCCACCGGTTGCCGACATCATGCACGAAGTCACACACAGCCTGCGCGCGAGTATCAACATGGCCGAGCGTCGTGGCGTCAAGCGCGAGTCGATCGTGATCGATCCCGGCATCGGCTTCGGCAAGAGCCAGGAACAAAACCTCGAGCTCATCGCAAAACTGGACCAGCTAATCGCTGCCTTCCCCGACTACCCGTTGCTAATCGGCACCTCGCGCAAATCCTTCATCGGCCGCATCCTCGCCGACGAATCCGGCACACCCGCTGCCGCCGAAGATCGCCTGCACGGCTCCCTCGCCACCATCACCGCCGCCATCCTCCACGGCGCCCACATCGTCCGCGTGCACGACGTGAAGGAAACAGTGGAAACAATCCGTGTCGCAGCTCAAATCTCTGAGTTTCGTTTAATCTAGAGATAAACTTTTTATCTATCAACATATCGGCTCGTAATGTTGGCCACGCTACTTTCAAGCAACACCTTGTGAAGATTAGTCAAGATCGTTTGCTGGCCACGTTTTAGCGGAATAAGTTCACGCACGAATGCAAGAAGGTCAGTATCAGATATCGCGCGACAGTACCACGCCGTAACAAGAACGACGGTCTTTTCAGGTGCGTCAGCGGTTTCTAGAAGTGTTTCGTATTTCTCTATTTGTATTCTTAGCTTCCTAAGTGAAACAGATCTGCAAGCAAGACTGCCGCGCGATAGTAATGGCTGGTTAGCAAACGTCTGCGCTGCCAAGTCTCGATTTTCGCGGCTGGAACTCTGTACCGAGATTTCAAACAAACGGCCAAGTACATCTGGCTCTAAAGGAAGAGGCAAACTCTCCTGGGCACTTGCTCTTGCGAGCAGCCATAACGAAGCGTGCTCTTCTGGAAGTGACTTGGAGAACAGCATGCGAATCAGCGCTGGTAAAAGCCTTGAAAACCATTGAGCATTGCGCTTGCGAAATGTTCTGTCCAACTCGATCAGACCAACATACCCGAGAACGCCCTCACAACGATAAACCGAGTGTGAACTTTGCGATAGTTTGAAAAAAACATTCTCAAGAGATTCGAGCGACTCATGATTCTCTGGAATCGATTGCCACCAAACCACTGACAATAATGCGTAGCGCGCGTTAGTGAAGTCACCTTTCGGATCTAGATAGTTCTTTTCAGCTTCCTCTAAGAAAACCTTTCCATAGCGGCCGCGTGCCAAGCTGGAAGTGAACGACCAAGCGCTAAACAATTCAGCTCCAAAACGGACCAACTGGCATATTGCTTCGCGTATAGTCTGAGGTCGGGCAGGTGCTTCATCTGCAAGACTGTGCCCAAGACCATTTAAGATT
>JBKPJP010000222.1:0-4784 GCA_046730735.1 Acidobacteriota bacterium
CAGGATCGTTTGGTTCAGATCGAAACGAAGATAGGTGCTCCTCGCGTGCATTCACCGTGGCATCCAAGTCTCGATCGCTTTGGTGTTGAAGAAGCGACAGTTTCTGAGCTCGTAGATTACTTTCAAAATGAAAAGGCCTGCAGCCTGGAGCCAGGCGGCAAGCCTTGTGATCACTGCGCGATGTGTAGCTCGCGCGGTTTTTAGGAAGAGGTTTCACGCAAAGACGCAAATGTTACGCAAATGCACAAAAGATTTTTCGTCTTTTCGTAACCTTTGCGTCTTTGCGTGAAACCTCTTCCTGGTTACCTCTATTACTGATTCCGTCGCAGTGAGTTTGCGTTGATCTGCGGTACCTGTTTCGAAGCCTCGTCTGCCTTGAAGTAAGGCTCTTCCTTAAATCCAAAAAGCTTGGCTGAGATCACCGTCGGAAAGCGCGAGCGCGTCGTGTTGTAGTCCTGCACGCTCGTGTTGTAGTCGTTGCGTGCTACCGCCACACGGTTCTCCGTGCCCGCAATCTCATTCTGCAAAGCGAGAAAGTTTTGATTCGACTGCAACTGCGGATAGGCTTCGTTAAGGACCAGTAAACGTCCTATCGTGCCACCGAAACTGTTCGCAGCATCAATCACAGCCTGTTTTTGCTCCGGTGTTTTGTCGCCGCCTTCACCCTGCGGCGCCTGGTTGGTTGCGTTTATCAGTCGGGAACGCGCGGCGGCGATCTGGCCGAAGACTTCCTGCTCCTGAATACCCGCCATCTTTGCCGACTCGACCAGGTTATTAAGCAGGTCGCCACGGCGTTGTAGTTGCGTTTCAACGTTGGCCCATTTCGCTTTCACATCCTGTTGCTTCGTCGTCAACGTGTTGTAACCGCAGCCGCTCGCAGCCAAAGAAATCAGGACCAGGCCGACAAGGATTGTTAATCTTCGTGTATTCATCTGAGCTCTCCCATTTGTTTGTTACCGTGTTGACGCTCCAACTCGTCAACTGCTTCAACTACCTGTTCGATCTGGAACAGGTAAGTTCCGAAAAGATCGTTGGCCTCTTTTTCTGATGTGGGGAGATTACCGCCAGTACGGAATTCAAAAATTCTTTCAAAGGATGTCGGGTCGAGTCGCAAAAGTTTCGCTGTCGCACGAACGCAATCGGGTTTTGACACGGGCGCTTCCTGGCCGTGCAACATCAACACCGCCCGAAACAGTGCCGCAAAACTCGACAAACTGTCTCTCATCAAGTCGCAAAGCTTTTCGATCGATACTGAAGCGGGAATGTAGAGCCGGCGCAATTGGATTAACTTGCTTCTGAGTTCATACTCAGTTTGATGACGCAGATTCGCGTTTGAGAGTTGTACAAACTCAAACGGATCGTGACCGTAAAGAACTACGCGCGCGTTCGCCATCTGGTGAAACTCGATTGGAAACACGTCAGCCGCGTCCGATAGTTCCTCGACCGTGAAATAGACCGGCAACGGATGGCCCAACCGCTGCCACTCGCGCATCGGCGCCTGCGCCTGGCGCAGATCTTCCGGCGTGATGCGGTTCAAGGCGATCAGAATGTTGTAGTCAGAACGCAACTCGTTGTGATCGCCGGCCGCCGCTGAGCCATACAGGACCACGGACGCGAGATTAGTTCCATGCGTCGCACGCAGATCCTCGACGAGTCCGCTTAGTGCTTCTTTTATCGCAGTCTTAACCATTATCCGTGTTCATCCGTTCTTCAAATCCGTATCATCCGCGTTACCAGCTGCCTCCCGCACCTCCGCCACCAAAGTCACCGCCACCGCCAAAACCTCCACCAAAGCCACCGCCTCCAGAACCGCCGCCGCCGAAACCACCGCCTCCCCAACCGCTACTCGACCCCCAGCCTCCTCTACTACCGCCACTCAGGTTGCTAAACAAACTTCCCCACAACAGTGCCTGCAAACAACCGCCGCCACCACCGCCACGTCTGCGCGACGCAGACGAGAGCAGTATGAGTACGAAAACAATTATTGCTATCGTCGCGCACACGCTGAACCCCTTTTGTACTGGCTGCGGTTGCTGCTGACGCGGACGTTCTCGATACGCATAACGCTGATCGATTCCCTCGATAGTGAAACCACGTTTTGCTGCAAGTGTCGCCGCATAAGACTGAACCGTGTCGTAAATACCTTTGCTGTAGTTGCCTTTTCGAAACGCAGGCACAAGTCGCTCGCGTTGAATTGTTCCGACAAGTCCATCCGGCAAATCACCTTCGATATGACGGCTGACTTGCGTGAAGTACTTGCGATCCTGAATCGCCACCACCAGCAGGAAACTCGCTTTTTCTCCATCCTTTGGTCCAATACCCCAGCCGCGCGCAATTGCGAGTGAATAATCGAAGATGTCGCGATCGCCGGTGGTATCGACTGTTACCACGGCGTACTCGATTTGCCCGCGCTCTTTTAAATTCAGGTAGATCGCTTCAAGCCGTTGCCTCGTGTCAGCGTCGATGACGTGCGCGTTGTCTACGATGGGGTTAAAGGGGACGGGTAGTGGGACCGGCGATTGCGGCGTTGTTTGCGCGCTTGCGTTAACTGCCAGCAGCGAAAAGATCAAAAGCAGCAGGCCGAAGCCAAGCCGGACCGACTCTGGTTTTATCAAGCGCAAATGCAATCGCGAACTTTCGACCTAGCCCTCTATCAACCTGTGCAATAAATAAAAGAGGGCCACTCCTCCAAAAACGACAATTGAGACCGTGGGGTTTCTTTCTTCTTTATGGTTCACCTCCGGAATCAGATCGCTTGCCGCCACATAGAGCGTTACACCAGCCGAGAATGGTAAAGCATAGCCAACAGCGTTGCTCATTCTCGCGTCGAGCAGGGCAACGCCGATCACACCTGCCAGCGTCGCGGCGCCGATGGCCGCGGTTGCAATCAACGCCTTCTGCGTCGTATGTCCAGCAGCAAGCATGATTGATGCCACAGTGAACCCTTCGGGCATTTTGTGTAGCAGAATCGCGATAAAGACGAGAATTCCGACTTTGAAGTTGACGAGGAAAGCGGATGCAATCGAAACACCGTCGAAGAAAGTGTGAATCCAAAGTCCACCGACGGCGGTGTAGGCGGCGGAGGGGCGCATGAAGGATTCAGGATGAGTTTCGGCGCCGAAGTGAAAGTGCGGCGCGAGCGTGTGTTCAAAAAACTGTATCGATAAATAACCTGCGAGCAGCAGCGTCATTGCGCCGACAACTGCTTCAGATGCCGATTGGCGTGGTGAGTTTCTGGTCCAGATGTCGATGGTGGTGGGAAGAATCTCGATAAATATGGCCGCGAGCATGAAGCCGGCGCCGAGGGCGACGAGGTATTTAAGGAAGCGTTCGCCCAGCCGGTGGGCGCCTGATTTGATGAGAACCAGCCCTCCGAGGACATTAGCGGCCGCCGCGAGCAGGCCAAAGAGGAGAATCGATGTCATGTATGGTGGGCCAATATACAAGAATTCTCACGCAAAGGCGCAAAGCCGCAAAGCGCTGCCGCGTTTCTCAGCGCCTTCCTTTGCGTCTTTGCGCCTTTGCGTGAGAATTACAGGCCGACAGAAGGCGATCACCTTGGCTGGTCTGCGTATTGACACAGTCTGGAGCGCGGCGTAGTATCCGCGATTGGGTGGTCAAAAGTGGTCGGAAGTGGGTCCAACCTCGTAGCAGCAACACCGATCAGGCAACAACTTTTCCTTTTGGGCCACCCACCAGCTCTCTCGTCAGGCTCGAAATTATGCTGCGAGGAAATTACACAGCACGTATCGATGTCAAAGGTCGCCTCAAAGTTCCAACTGAATTCAGGCGCCTCATTGAAGAGAAGCACGGCAAAGACTTTTATATCACGAGTTTGACAGGTGAATGCGTTCGTATCTACCCGTTGCCGGAATGGGAGTCGATCGAACAGAGATTATCGTTACTACCTTCGATGGATCCGGCGCGCCGCAAGTTCCTTGACAGAACGAACTATTACGGTCAGCAAGCCACGATCGACGGGCAGGGGCGCCTGTTGATTCATCCGCTTTTGCGCAAGAGTGCGGAAGTGCTGGGTGATGTGGCGGTGTTGGGTTACCTGACCTATCTGGAAGTTTGGGAGCTCGATAAATTCAAAGCTCGCATGCTCGCGGATCCGTACACGGAAGAAGACGAGGCTGCGATTGCGAGACTTGGTATTTAGTGCTTTGTAATTGGTACTTTGTACTTTGTGAAAAAGAACAAAGCACAAAGAACAAAGCGCAAAGATCGGCAGTTCTTTGAACGAGATCACGGGGCGGTGGTGTTTGCTGCGCCTTTGGGGGGCAGAGGCGCGCCCCATCGCCCCGTGCTGCTGGAAGAGACGGTGAAGTTCCTCGCTCCTGAGCGTGGCGGTCTCTTTATTGATTGCACGGTTGGGCTGGGCGGACACAGTGAAGCAATTCTGAATTCGTCCGGCGACACACGCGTCCTCGGAATGGATCTCGACGCGTCAGCTCTCGAATACGCGCGTCAGCGGATGGCGTCTTTCGGAGAAAGATTCCGAGCCTTTCAAACCAACTTTCGCGGTATTCGCGAGGTGCTGCAGCGGGCGAATGAGCGCGATCCGAATGGCATTCTGGTCGACCTCGGCGTGTCTTCGCTGCAATTTGATTCGCCCGAGCGTGGGTTTAGTTTTCGTTTTGACGCTCCGTTGGATATGCGGATGGACCCGACCACCGGAGACACCGCAGCCGATCTTCTACAACAACTTCCCGAATCGGAAATTGCCAGAATCATTTTCGAATACGGCGAAGAACGACACTCACGACGCATCGCCCGTCGCA
>JBKPJP010000223.1:0-9284 GCA_046730735.1 Acidobacteriota bacterium
ACGCGATGGTGGTCGCGTGGTCTGTTTATCAATTGGCGATGCGCGACGATCTGCTGCCGCGGTTTTCTAAGAGCGACATGCCGGCAAAACCGGAAGAAATAAGTTCGCAACCTGCAACTCCGGCGGCGCGTACAGATGCGCAGGCAAAGTCTCCGGTAAAAACGACCAAGCCGCGGGCGAACACACGAAAAACCAGAGGTTAAGAGGCAGTTGGCAATAACTCGCCGTCAGTTTTTAAGGCGAAGCGCACTCGCAATTGCGGGCGCGGGATTGCACCAGTCTGGTGTGATCGCACTAAGCGGCCCGGCCAAAAAGGTGCTCATTCTGGGCGCCGGAATGGCCGGGCTTGTTGCTGGTTATGAACTCTCGAAACTCGGTCACGACGTAACCATCCTCGAAGCTCGCACGCGACCGGGTGGACGCGTACACACGCTACACGAACCTTTCGCTGACGGTCTTTACGCGGACGCGGGAGCGGCGCGCATTCCTGACAATCACGATCTCACGCTCAAGTATGTAAAAGAATTCGCGTTGCCGCTCGAGCCGTTCTACCCGAGCAAGCTAAATGCGTTGAGATTTGATCGAGGCCGGCGAGAAGAAGTGCCGATCGACGGTTTCACCGATGCGATGACGCAGAACTATGGTGGTGAGTTGGGTGGAAATCCGCAACGTTGGCAGAAGATCAAGGGCGGCACGGATCTACTTCCGAAAGCATTCGCGGAGAGACTTGCCGCGAAGATTCATTACGGTGCGGCGGTCGTGAAGATCGAACAGGACGCGAATCAGCCGCGCGTTAGTTTTTTGGAGTCCGGTCGTCAACAAAGGCTGAACGCTGACGCTGTGCTTTGCACGATTCCATTTTCAGTTTTGAAGAACATCGATCTTCCAGCTTTATCCGAACGCAAGCGGGACATAATCAAACACACTCATTACGACGCAGTCTCGCGTGTTTACCTGCAAACCAGAAATCGCTTTTGGGAGGAGAAGGGACTCAACGGATTCGCGTTTACGAGTGGGGCAATTGAGATCTGGCAGCCGACGTGGAGCCAGCCTGGACCACGCGGCATTCTGATGACTTACGCGAGACCCGGCGAAGCTGAACGAATTACGCAGCTGAAAGAAAATGAGCGAGTGGCAGTTACGTTGAAGCAGTTGGATGAGATGTTTTCGGGGCTCCGTGAAAACTTCGAGCAGGGTGTGAGTAAGTGCTGGATGGACGATGAATGGTCACGCGGTGCGTGGGCTTTCGTTGGCCTGACAGATTTTCTTGCGGCTGTTTCTGTTGAGAACAAGATTCACTTTGCGGGCGAACATCTCTCGCCCTGGTCTTCGTGGATGCAGGGGGCGCTGTCGTCAGGTTTGAGGGCAGTGAAGGAGATTGAGCAAGGCGTGAAAGTTTAGTCTTAACTCACCGGAAAAAGATCATCGACACTCATGGTCCATCCGGGCACTGCGGGTTCGGCTTCGGCAACCTGACCCTTTCGATAAATCTTGGCCTTCTCCGGATCACTCGCCCGATAAACTCTCACAACATCGTCGCTCAACAAGTCGACATCCCAAACCACGAGCGTCCCGGCGGCAAAATAGTCCGCCCGCTTCTTCGCCAGCTCCCGTTCAGCTCGTGGTCCGTAATCGCCTTCGCTGCGAACTTCAACGGCAAATACCGGCGCACCTTCGGCAAACTTCATTCCTGTATTTGGGCCAGTATAAAAGGCGGCGTCAGGGCAGAACGATTTGCGATGCGGAAGATTTACAACAAAAGCAACGTTATCGCCAATAGCACACCCAAACTTGTGGCGTTTGCAGTATTCGCGCAGTGAGGAAAATATCTCGCCGGCTGCATAGGCCGGGAGAAAGCCTGTTGGAGACATGAGGATTATTTCTCCGTTGACGAGCTCAGCCTTGCCCTTGACCTTATAGAGATCTTCAATTGTGGCTTCGACTTTAGTGCTCATGGTTTGTCTGTGAGTATTGTGAATCAAGTTGAAGGAATTCTATGCCTTACAGAATTCAAGGTCAATCAACCGCCGATAAAGCTCATGGTACGCGAGGGAGTAACAAAACCGGGGTCGTTGATGAAGTGGCGGGGTTCTTTCTTCAGTATCACTGACTCTATGTATTCGACGATCTCATCGCGCGAGGCGCCGCTGCGAACCACGTCGCGCAAAGAGTGTTCGACTGTCGAAAACAGGCACGTGCGGATCTGACCGTCAGCGGTCAAACGGATCCTTGAACAAGCACCACAGAACGGCTCCGTAACCGGCGCGATAATGCCGATCTCGCCCGGAGCGCCGTCGGCGAAGCGATACCGCGAAGACGTGTCGGATCCTCTTGCAACTTCCACACGCACGAGGGGAAAACGCTCGCTGATCCGTTCGCGAATCTCTTTTCCGGAAACAACGTCTTCGCGGGCCCACTCGTGACCGGAGTCGAGGGGCATGAACTCAATGAACCGCATCTTCACGTCGTACTCACGCGCAAACGCCGCAAAGTCAGCGACTTCATCTTCGTTGTGACCACGGACAATCACCGCGTTGATCTTTATCGGTTCCAGGTGGGCAGACTTCGCGGCCGCGATTCCGGCGAGCACCTTGTCCAACACGTCAACGCCCGTCATCCGCTTGAAAACGTCACGCTTCAAACTATCAAGACTGATCGTGACGCGGTCCAACCCAGCGTCTTTCAAACTCTGCGCCCGCTCCGGCAAGTAATAACCATTCGTCGTGAGTGCGAGATCCTGAAGCCCGTCCGTCTTCAGCTTCGTGAGCTTGCGAATGATGGTCTCGATATCGCGGCGCAACATGGGCTCGCCGCCGGTCAAACGGATCTTCTCGATACCCAAACTGACGAAGATGTCGCACACGTACTCGATCTCTTCGTACGAGAGCATCTTTTCTTTTGGCGCGATCGGCGGCTCGCCGTGCGGCAGGCAGTAAAAACAACGGAAATTACAGCGGTCCGTCAACGACACGCGCAGATCGCGAATGGGTCGATTGTAAGAATCGCGCAAAGACATCACCGAAATCATACCTTTTAACCCGCAGATTTACACGGACAGCGCCGGATTGATCATAAAGAGCGCGGCAGGAAGAGTTTTGGACGTGCCGGGAAGCTTCAAGTTGCGTTTGAGAACGAAGTCGAACAGCAGCGGATTGTAGTCATAAATCTCCCTGAGACACTCGCCTTCCGAACTCGTAAGATGTCCCTGCTTCACGAGCGGCCGCGTTCGTATCAGGATGTTCACGGCCGGCAGCGGATAGTCGCTTCCATTCACCAGTCGCTCGTGTAGATCTTCGCGCTCGAGAATCGTCTGCAAAGGTTTACCGATCCGGTTGAACTGCGTCATCGCCGAGATCTCACCAAACACGAGACCTTCATAACGCTTCTCATCCATCAACCGCAGAAACAGATCGAAATTGTCGCGCTGCTTGCGATCTTTGCTGTCGAGATCCTCGTTCGTCCCGAGTCCGGCGCAATGCGCGACGATCACTTTGACGCCGTGGTCCAACGCGCGCCGGAGCAACAACGGGTTACCTAGCTTTTGATCTTCTTCCGCTTCTACAGCCTTCTCCTCGCCACCATGACTCAATAGGACCAAGTCGAGTTCCTTCATCTTCTGATAAAACGAATCGCACTGCGGATCTGAAGGATCGATCCCCATCGCGTTTGGCAACCACTTCACCACGCGCGCGCCGCGTTGCGCCCATTTTTCCAACTCAGCAAGCGCGTCCGGCCGGTAAGGATTGACGGAAATGTTGGGCACAAACTTGTCCGGATGTTGCGCGGCAACTTCAAAAACATATTCATTCGGAACATAAAACTCGGTCTTCTCGAGATTGACCGATCCATCGCGACGGTAATGCTTGTCGAAAGCCAGCAGGCGATGCTTGCCGTGCCCGCGAATATGGCCTACGAGTCGCGCGAGCCGATCGATCACTTGCGGGTCAGCTTTGCTCTCATCGTCAACCCCGGCCGAACTCATATAAACCTTGAACTTGAGACGATGGAACGGATGCTTCCACGTCCGCATCTTTGCATTGACGAAAGTTTTCGTGCCGCCGACGCCGAGGCCGGCGATGTGAACGTGATGGTCGATTAGCTTCTTGGGATCGATATCTTCGAAGGCGCGTTTGATGAGGTCAGACGACTTATCGCTGAGTTTACGGTCCAACTCTTCGGGTTGTCGTTTGAAGGCGCCGCCAATGGAATGGATGAGACACATTATCGTATGCAGATCATCGTGCCGAGCATAGTCGCTATAAGTTCACGCTGGCCTTCATGGTCCATCCCGAACACATCCGCGCGAACGACTGTCAACGTCTTGCCGGCTTTAACTACTTCCGCTACTGCGACAAACGTTTCGCCGCTTGCGGGCCGCAGCAGATTCACTTTGAACTCAACACTCAATACCTCCGTTTCCGGAGGCATCAAAGTATACGCAGCGTAACCGCAAGCCGAGTCCGCAATCGTGGTCACGATACCGGCGTGCAGGTAACCATGCTGCTGCGCCAGATCGGGACGATAGGGTAGTGTGATCTCGACGAGTCCGGGTTCGACCCGGCTCAATTCGGCCCCGATGAGTCCCATTATCGTCTGTTTTGCGAAACTTTGTTTGACTTCTTCCGCAAACGTGGGATTTCGTGGTTGGTGCGACATTACAGAAGTTTAAGGATATTTCACGCAAAGGCGCAAAGCTCGAGCAGAAGCTCGCAAAGATCTTCTTTGTGCCTTTGCGTAACCTTGGCGCCTTTGCGTGAAACTATTCTCGCGCTTTCAGTGCCCTCGCATTGCGCTGTAACCCGGAAATCTTCGCGCGCTTCATCGCACTGCCGCGGTAACGAGCGGCATACGTTTCAGGTGTGAGTTCGAGTATCTCGCTCAGCTCTGCATTGACGTTTCCTGCTCGCGGCGCGAATCGCGTTTCGCTCGTCGGCTCCTCAAAACGATTCCACGGGCAAACGTCCTGACAGATGTCGCAACCATATAACCAACCCGACAGCTCAACCGGCAACTCAGGCGCGCGGAGTTCGATCGTCGCGTACGAAATACACTTGTTCGAATCAACTACGTAAGGCTCGGTGATCGCAGCAGTCGGACAAGCATCGATGCAGAGCGTACACGTGCCGCAATGATCTTCAACGCGCTCCGTATCATGGTCCAACTCCAGGTTCAGCAACAACTCTCCAATGAACACCCACGAACCATGCTCCGGCGTTATCACGTTTGAGTGTTTACCAAGCCAACCCAGCCCGGCGCGCACCGCCCAGGCCTTGTCCATCACCGGCTGAATGTCCACACACACTTTCCCTTGCGCCGCCGGTTCCTGCTCGCGAATCCACGCCAGCAGTGACGACAGTTTTTCCTTTACTACATCGTGATAGTCGTCTCCCCAGGCATAACGGGAGACTTTGCCTGTGCTGGAACTTTGCTGATGCTGGTGCGGCGTGAAGTAGTTGAGCGCGACGACGACGACTGAGCGCGCAGGCGGAAAGATCTCATGCGGGCTGATGCGCTTCTCCACGTCGCGGGCCATCCAGCCCATCTCGCCGTGATAACCGCGCGCCAGCCACTCCTTCAGCCGGCGCCCTTCGTCTGTAAGCGACTGGGCGCCGACGATTCCGACTTTGTTGAATCCCTCGAAAAGAGCTCGTTCCTTGATGTCACGCGACAGGATCACTACGGCATTTTCTGGATCGTCACGGAGACAATCGGATTATCGCCCTTTGTTCGACTGTATGAGACCCAACAGCCTGCTTTCGGATAACGCACCAGTTTCGACTTTGAGCCGTCGGCATTGGCTTCGAAATCAGCGCCGAAGACCTGTTGCGGAGTGATTACTTCAGTAGCGCCGGTCATGAAGTCAACGGAGATGGCAGTCACCTGGCGAGTTGCCTTGTCGTAATAAACTTGGGCCCTCTCGTTCTCATTGAAGATGTAATAATCCTGCTCGTCGCTTTTGTTAGCTGGATTTCCCAGTTTCTTGCGAACTTCATCGGCGAGCCAGCCGATTTTGACGCCCCGATACTCATGAAATACGGGTTCATCTTCGGTTGCCGCGGGTTTGCGAGCGGTTTGAGGGGATACTACCCCGGCCGCAATCATAAAACTGATTACTACAAGCAAAGCTCGGTTTAGTAACCAAAAATTGGAGGATCTCAAAAGGCGAGTCATGGTTACTCCTTTCCACAAGTGTGCACGTTCACAACAAACAGGTAGGGAAAATACTGCCGGAGCAATAAGAATATTTGCGTTATTCGCCCCGGATTTGCTTTTATGTCGCCAAAATAATCCCAAGAAAACGCGATGTCAATATTTGGAAAAGGAGTTTGGACTTGATGAAGAAAACCCTGCTCGCTTTGTTTGTAACTGCTGTGTCCGTAGTTTTGACTGGATGCCAGCCTGCCGTCGAGACAAATCGGAACGCGGCGCTGGCTACCGCAAGTCCGCAGAAAGAGACGTTCGATGCGGCTGCGATTGAGGCGGAATTATTGAAGCTCGAACGCGAATGGGCCGACGCGAATAAGACTCATAACGCCGAAGCGGCGCGGCGCGTCGTGGCAGATGATGCCGTGATTGTTTATCCGGACGGAACAGTCGCGACGAAGGCGGATGAAGTGAGCACCATTGAATCGGGAGGCATCACCGCGGATGCGTTTGAGATGGTGGATCCGAAGGTGACGGTCGTTAATGCCGACTCGGCTTTCATTACCGGGCGCAGCATTATTCGGAACGGAAAGTACAAAGACGCAAACACGAAAAAGACGATTGACATCAGTGGCGAGTATCGCTTTCTCGATGTCTACCGTCGACGCGACGGCAAGTGGCAGGCAGTCGCTTCGCAAGCCACTAAGATCGCTAAATAAAAGTTTCACGCAAAGGCGCAAAGGAAGACGCAAAGACGCAAAGAGGTTCTTTAGCGCCTTTGCGTCTTTTCTTTGCGTCTTTGCGTGAAACTCTTACTTCCAGATACCAGGAATCATAGTGGAGCACTTTGGACAGTGACCTTCAGGCGTGACGTTCACCTGGCGGATCAGGTAGCCAAAACGCTCCACCAGCAACTCATCACACGAGGGGCAATAAGTATTCTCCCAACGACCAACTCTTCCCGGCAGGTTCCCCGCGTAGATGTAGTTCAAACCCGCTTCACGACCAATCTCACAAGCACGTATCAACTGCTCCGCAGTCGTGTTTGAGTTTTCAGTCATCCGGTAGTCCTGGTGAAAGGCAGTCACGTGCCAGGGTATATCGGGCGAAACCGAGGCGATGAAGTCAGCCGCGCGACGAAGCTCGTCTTCGGAGTCGTTGAACCCCGGAATCACGAGCGTAACAATCTCTTCCCAAAAGCCACGCTCGTTGACCATCTTCACAGTCTCGAGAATGTTGTCCACAACGCCTCCGAGCTGGCGATAATTTTTGTCGTTCATCGACTTCAGATCGATCTTGTAACAGTCAGTCCACGGTCGCAGGTAGTCGAGCACTTGCGGCGTTGCGTTTCCGTTTGAAATAAACGCGGTTTTAAAGCCTTCCGGCCGAGCTTTTTTGAACACATCAATCGCCCACTCAGCCGTGATCAGCGGTTCGTTATAACTGCTGCCGACCATCGACGCACCATACGCTTTCGCCATCGTTACCAGTCGTTCCGCCGAAACCATCGTTGGCTTCGTGCCGGCAGAATCGTCACGCAGCGCCTGCGACGTCAGCCAGTTTTGACAATACGCACAATGCAGGTCACAGCCGAGCATTCCGAAAGTCAACGTGTCGGAACCGGGCAGCACGTGAAAAAACGGTTTCTTCTCGGTCGGATCACACGCCAGCGCGGCGACGTAGTTCGCAGGCACGCGCAGATGGCCGCCCTCGTTGAACCTGACCTTGCAGATCCCGCGTTTGCCCTCTTTGATCAAACAATGGTGCCCGCACGCGTAACATTTAAGCGCTCCGGCGTCGAGATATTCGGTGAGTTCGGGCGCACCTTCCACGGTCATCGAATCAAGGACGGCGGCGAGCGGTGCGGATTGAGCAGTTAAAGGCATTTCTTTGTATTATAAGTCTTAGATTCAAATGATCATCGAAGAGATTACCGTCACCGCTTTTCAGCAACACACTCGCATCCTCGGCTGCGAGGAGACCAAACAGGCGATCTGCGTCGATCCGGGCGACGAAGCCGAGCGGATCGTCGAGACACTCGAGCGCCACGGTCTCACGCTCCAGGCAATCGCGCTTACACACGCACACCTCGATCACGTTGGCGGCGTCGCGGCGCTGAAAAAGCTTCAGCCCGCGGCTAAGATCAACCTGCACCGCGCCGACGAGTTTATGTACCAGGCACTGCCCGAGCAGCCGTCGTGGATCGGAATTCCGCGCACGCAGTGGGCGGCGCTCGGGTTTGCTTTCGAAACTCCGCCGCCACTCGATCACTATTGGACTGACGGCGAGAAGTACTCAGTCGGTAAACTCGAATTCGAAGTGCGTCATTGTCCCGGCCACACGCCCGGACACGTCGTGCTCTACGAACCTACGGAACGAAAGGTCTTCGTTGGTGACGTGTTATTCGCGGGCTCGATAGGCAGGACAGATCTGCCGGGCGGATCGATGGAGCAATTGCTCAGCTCGATAAAGAATAAACTACTGACGCTGGAAGATGACGTTGAGGTTTATTCAGGACATGGACCAGTTACAACGATCGGAGAAGAGCGACTGACGAATCCGTTTCTGACGCATAGGTTCATTTAAGCCGCTTCGCCTTCATCTCTTCCCACAATTCTTTTTGCTCGTCATCCAACTGGCTCGGTAAGGTATCGACCGGAATCTGATACTTCGCACAGAACTGCCGCCACAAGACAAAGCGCAGATCGTATTGACCTGTGGAATCCGAAACAGAGTTATCTACTGGTGGTGGTTGCTTCTTCCCCGTGCTCATGATGCGTGAGTGTACCAGCTTTTGCGGAATTAGTTGACCGCTGATGAGCTAAGATAAATCGGACCCGTCGGCGCCGGAACACCTGCCGCAGGTTCCACGGTCACAGCGAAAACCGGTGAATTAAGAGCCTCACGCGGCATCTGTTCTTTCAACACTCCCTGCCCGTTATTATCGGGCGCGAAAGTCTTGCCCGGCATCGGCGGCTTATTTCCGACAATGAACCACAACTGGTAAGCCTTCCCTTGCGGAAGACTCGGCAGCTTGCTCGCCACTAACATCGCGTGACCACTGCTATCGTAAGCAACGGTCGCAGTTGCTCCGCCACCCACAGCACTGGACTTAAGTTCAGCTACTCTCGCGCCCGGTG
>JBKPJP010000224.1:0-6391 GCA_046730735.1 Acidobacteriota bacterium
GACGCCTGAACTCTTCAAAGTGCTCGGCGTCGATCCGATTCTCGGTCGCACATTCCTGCCCGACGACGCGGAAGAAGGCAAACCTCCGGTTGCCGTGCTCAGCTATGGATTGTGGCAGCGTCGCTTTGGCGGCCAACCGAATGTGGTGGGCCAGGCAATCACACTCAACGATCAGAAGTACACAGTGATCGGCGTAATGCCGCAGAATTTTCAGTTTTACATTCAACGACGCTCCGGCACCGGCAGGCCCACGGAACTATGGACCATACTTCCCATGCCGACTGGACCAGGCGCTAACGAACGCGGCCGCTTCCTGGCCACTGTCGCGCGTCTGAAGGATGGAGTGACGGCGGATCAGGCCAACTCTGAGTTACGCACGATTCATGCTCGACTATCGGAGGCAGAACCGCAGTTCAATAAAAACTGGAGCGCCGAAGTGTTGCCGTTGCGCGAACAGTTTTTCGGCAACGTGAAACGACCATTGTGGTTGATGCTGGGCGCGGTAGGTTTCGTATTGCTGATCGCGTGTGCGAACGTCGCTAACCTGCTGTTATCGCTCGCCACTGCGCGCGAGAAAGAGATTGCGGTCCGGGCAGCTCTGGGTGCACGCCGCACGCGAATCATCAGGCAACTACTCACCGAGAGTCTGTTGCTCGCGCTGCTCGGCAGCGTGCTCGGATTGGTTTTCGCGTGGTTGGGTATCAAGGCGTTGCTGATGATCAGTCCGAAGGATCTGATCAGTCTGCAGACTGTTGGGCTGAATGTAACGGTGCTGTTGTGGACGCTCGGCGTATCTGTGCTCACCGGAATTATTTTTGGACTCGCGCCGGCGCTACATGTTTCGCGACTCAATCTAAACGACTCGCTGAAAGAAGGCGGTAAGTCGGAGTCGGGCCAGGCGAGCGGCAGCCGTCGCTTGCGAAGCGCCCTCGTCATTTCGGAAATCGCGCTCGCAGTCGTTTTGCTTGCCAGTGCGGGGCTGCTGATTAAGAGCTTCATACGCCTGCAACAGGTCGATCGCGGTTTCGACACTGATAACGTGTTGACAATGGTGATCAGAGTTTCGGACTCGCGTTATAAAGAAGACGCTCAGTTCGTAAACTTCTTCCGCCAGGTGCTCGAGCGCGTCCAGCACCTGCCGACTGTCCGTTCCGCGGGTATGGTTAATTTCCTGCCGCTATACGGCGGTTTGGGTTCAGCTACTGGTTTCAAAGTCGTGGGCCGGCCCGAGCCGCCACCGGGACAAGGTCCAAGCTGTGACGTACGCGTCGCTGATGCGGGTTACTTCCAGTCGCTGGGTATTCCACTCCTGCGCGGGCGCAACTTCTCGGATCGCGAACAAAGAGAACCGCGGCACGTGATCCTGATCAATGAAGCACTCGCGCGGACTTACTTCGCGGGAGAAGAGCCGCTCGGACAACGACTCGACGTACTGATGTTTGACACGCCGCAGCCTGCGGAGATCATCGGCGTTGTAGGCAACGTGAGATACGACAGTCTGGTTGATGCGTCGCCGCCGGCAGTCTATTTTCCACATCCGGATCTGACTTACTCGTTCATGACGCTCGTGATTCGCACGGACAGCGAACCGTCCGCGATTGCTCCAGCGGTGCAACGTGAGATTCGTTCGCTCGAACCCAATCAACCGGTTTCCAACGTGCGCACGATGAACCAGGTCATGTCGGAATGGGTCGCTCGTTCACGTTTCAACACGCTGTTGCTGGGGCTCTTTGCCGGGCTCGCGACGCTGCTTTCGGCGGTCGGGATATTCGGTGTGATGAACTATTCCGTCGCCTTGCGCACACGCGAGATCGGCTTGCGACTCGCAGTCGGCGCGCAACCGCGACAGGTGTTGCTGCTCATCCTGAAGCAGGGATTCTGGTTGACGATAGTGGGCGTGATCCTGGGATTGGCGGCGGCGTTCGCGTTAACACGTTTGTTGTCGGGACTGCTGTTTGGAGTTGCGGCGATTGATGTGACGACGTTTGCGACGATCTCGCTGTTGCTGGTGATTGTGTCGCTGATAGCGTGTTACCTACCGGCAAGACGTGCGATGCGAATCGATCCTTTGAGTGCATTGCGATACGAATAGCGCCAAAGCGACGTGCGATGCGAATCGATCCGCTGAGTGCGTTGCGATACGAATAGCGCCAAATGCGACGTGCGATGCGAATCGATCCGCTGAGTGCATTGCGATACGAATAGCGCCAAAGGCGCGACATATGATAGCCAGGGGCAAGCGCAAGCGAAGCGCAGCGCGTCGCCCCTGGTAAGACCCAAAAACACGGCCGAGGCCTGAAAGGCCGAAATAACGACTGCGCGTATTCCGCCCTTTCAGGGCTCAGGCGCCTTTTTATTTTAGTTACCAGGGGCGACGCGCTTCGCGCTTGCCCCTGGCTATTATATGCCGCGCCTTTGGCGCTGCAGCGACGCGCGTTGCGCTTGCCTACTTTCATATTCCGCGCCTTTGGCGCTGCAGCGACGCGCGTTGCGCTTGCCTACTTTCATATTCCGCGCCTTTGGCGCTCCAGCAACACGCGTTGCACGTGCCTACTTTACATTCCGCCCTTCGACGCTTCGCGCTTGCCCTGACCATTATATTCCGCGCCTTTGGCGCTGTTGTGTTAGTCTGTGGCCCCGATGGCGACGCTGGAACATGGCGGCGAGTGGGGGCGAAGCGCAGGGTCGAAGCTTGGCTGGCTGATCGCGGGGCGAATGGCTACTGCACTCCTGCTGAGCGTCGTCGGAACATTTTGGACCAGAACCGGAGAAGCGTCGCAGTCGATCAACAAGAGCCTCGGACTCTTAACAATCGTCGCCTGCCTCACCATCCTTTACGCCCTCATCGTTCGACTTTCCAAAAACATTCTCGCCCAGGCGAGGTTCCAACTCGCAGTCGATATTCTGCTCGTCACCTGGCTAGTCTGGAATTCCAACGTCATCCAGTCGCCGTACGTCGCGCTTTATATCGTCATCATCGCCGTATCGAGTCTGTTTCTTGGACCACGCGAAGCGGTCGTCACGTCGGTTGCTTGTACGGTGGCGTTTACAGTGTGCTCGCTTCAGATCACAGGCATTGTCGGACAGATCGATACTACGAGACTCGTTAGCGGTTCCATTTCGCAAACCATTCAGTGGGTGGGACTCTTTGATGTTTCTTTTCTGGTCGTGGGCCTGCTTTCGGCCCGCCTCGCCGAGCGACAATCACGCTCCGACGTTCGCCTGCTTGCCGCGACGCAGTCGTTGGCTAACTTGCGCGCGCTGCACGAACGAATCGTGGCGTCTATTCGTTCCGGACTCGTAACTACGGACCTCGACGGGCGCATCTTCACTTTCAACTCTGCGGCGCAGGAGATCACCGGTTACCGGGAAGAGACCATTCGCGGCAAGGATGCGTCGATCCTCTTCGGCGATTTGAAGGACCACATCGCAGAGACGTTGCGCGCATTGGAAAAAGGCCAGAATAGTCCGCGCTTTGAAACCAACTGCCTGACGTCCGAAGGCATGCGTCTGCGGCTCGGCTACAGCATCTCGCCGCTTTCATCTGAGATAGGTGAAACGACCGGCATGGTGATCACCTTTCAGGATCTGACTCAGGTGCGCAGTCTCGAAGAGACCTCGCGCCGGCAGGATCGACTGGCCGCGATCGGCCGTATGGCGGCGTCGATCGCTCACGAGATTCGTAACCCACTCGCTGCGATGCGTGGCTCGATCCAGATGCTTCGTTCCGAAGTCGACAGCGATTCATCGCAAGCCGAACTGATGGAGATCATCCTGCGCGAGTCTGATCGACTGAACCGCATCATTACCGACTTTCTCAACTACGCACGGCCACGCTCGCTAACGCAGGCTCGAGTTGACGTCGGCGATCTGTTGCACCAAACGTTTGCTCTCATGCGTCACAGTCCGGAAATAAGCTCAAATCAAAGCATCGTGGAAGAGTTGCCGGCAGAGCCAATCTTCGCGGAGGCGGATGAGGGCCAGTTAAAACAGGTGTTCTGGAACCTTGCGCGCAACGCTTTGCAGGCGATGCCACAGGGCGGAACGCTGCGCGCGACACTCGAAAGCAATTCCAATAACCGGCTTCGTATTTCTTTTACGGATACGGGGCGCGGCATGTCGGCGGATCAGGTCGATCACTTATTCGAGCCTTTCTCATCGACGACCGGCGGCACCGGGCTGGGGCTGTCGATTGTTTATCAAATCATTCGCGATCATGGTGGTACAATCAACGTCCGCAGTCGCGTGGGACAGGGCACCACGATTACCGTTGAACTACCAGTAGCAAGCACTTAAATTATGGCCAATCTTCTGATTGTTGATGACGAACTCGGAATGCGGCAGTTTATGACGCACTTGTTTCAGCGCGAAGGTCATGTGGTGCGCGTCGCTGAGAATGGTCGTGTCGCATTGGAACAACTGCAACAGGAAGCGCCCGACCTGATCATCTCCGATATCAGAATGCCTGACATGAGCGGTGTTGAACTGTTGCGCGCGGCGCGTGAGTTATACCCGGACATCGAAGTGATCATGATGACCGCGTTTGCGAATGTCGATACCGCGCGCGAGGCGTTTCTGCTCGGCGCTTACGACTTCGTACAAAAGCCTTTCGACAACGATCTGCTCAAGGAAACAGTCGCTCGCGCGCTCGATAAGATCTCACTCGTCAAAGAGAAGGAAGCGCTGCTCGAAGAGAACAAGGCCCTGATTCAGGGACAACGCACGCGCGGCAAGCTCGGTAACATCATCGGCCGCAGCCAGCGCATGCTCGCTCTTTATCAGATGGTCGAGACTGTCGCACAGGTGCAGTCAACAGTTCTCGTGACAGGCGAATCGGGAACCGGAAAGGAGTTGGTCGCACGCGCGATCCACGATCTCAGCCCGCGCGCCGAAAAACCGTTTGTGTCGGTAAACTGCGGCGCATTTACCGAAACGCTCCTGGAATCCGAGTTGTTTGGTTACGTCAAAGGCTCTTTCACCGGCGCGAATGCAAACCGCAAAGGGCTATTTGAAGCAGCAAACAGCGGCACGATCTTTTTGGATGAGATCGGCGAGATGTCGCCGGCGATGCAGGTCAAACTGCTGCGTGTGTTGCAGGAACGCAAAGTCAGGCCGGTTGGCGCCACGGAAGAGATGATCGTCGATACGCGTGTGATTGCGGCCACTAACCGCGATCTCGCGAGCATGGTCACGGCAAACACGTTTCGAGAAGATCTCTATTATCGGATCTCCGTGATTCCGATCGAGCTGCCGCCGCTGCGCGAGCGTGCTGAAGACATCTCGGAACTGGCAAATCATTTTGTGCAGAAGTTTTGCGCGCCGACCGGGCGAACGTTGACGATCAGCGAGCAGGCGATGAAGTTACTCGAACGCTACTCGTGGCCCGGAAACGTCCGTGAGCTCGAGCATACTATCGAGAGAGCCGTTGCGCTCGAACGAACCGGATCGATCGAACCGGAACGACTGCCTGAGAAAATCACAAACTACAATCCTTTCCGCGTTGCGGAAGCGATGGAATTTCCCGAAGAAGGTATCAATCTCACGGCCCACCTGGACCAGCTTGAAAAGACTTACGTTCTCGAAGCACTGCGACGAACCGCTGGCAACCAGACGATGGCTGCTGAGTTGTTGCGTCTGTCGGTGCGTTCCCTGCGACATCTGCTCGACAAACATGGCGCGCGTGGTCTAACTGCACAGATGCGTGACGAACGTCGCAGTCCCGACTCGACACCACGCCGCCGCGCCACCGATCCTGCCCCTCGCCGCCGCGAAGATGACAACGAATTCGCTGCCGGCGCCGGCGACGGAAATTAGCCCAAAAAAGACCTTTCTCTGCGTTTCTCTGCGGCCCTCTGCGTTCTCTGCGTTAAAAGCATTCTATCGCGCTGAGACCGCAGAGGGCCGCAGATAAACGCGGAGAAACGCCCTTTTTGTGGCTAGTTTCCGTCGCCGGCGCCGGCCGCAAACTCGTTGTCGTCTTCGCGGCGGCGAGGGGCAGGATCGGTGGCGCGGCGGCGCGGCGTTGAGTCGGGACTGCGGCGTTCGTCACGCATCTGTGCAGTTAGACCACGCGCGCCATGTTTGTCGAGCAGGTGTCGCAGCGAACGCACTGACAGACGCAACAACTCAGCAGCCAGCGTCTGGTTGCCGGAGGTTCGTCGCAGGGCTTCGAGAACGTAAGTCTTCTCAAGCTGGTCCAGGTGGGCCGTGAGATTGATTCCTTCTTCCGGAAACTCCATTGCCTCTGCAACCCGAAACGGATTGTAGTTTGTGATCTTCTCGGGCAGACGTTCCGGCTCGATCGATCCGGTCCCTTCGAGCGCAACGGCTCTCTCGATCGTATGCTCGAGCTCACGGACGTTTCCGGGCCATGAGTAGCGTTCGAGTAATT
>JBKPJP010000225.1:0-32689 GCA_046730735.1 Acidobacteriota bacterium
ATATCTCCGTCTCGAACCCAACGGCCCGCTAGCGTCAGAGACACGTGCGTTGATCGAGAGAATCAACCACACTCAAAAAGCACAACTGAAATAAAACCCACAACAGAAAATAGAACAAGTCAGGAAGAGGGGCTTGCCCCCGCTTCTGGACTAATTCATTAAGCAGCGGGGGCAAGCCCCTCTTCCTGACTTGTTCTTTTCTTGCAACTCACTTTTGTTCTGTCTTCTTCGGTTTGGGTGGAGGACCAAAGTCGCCATACGCGATGAAGCCTGAGCGTGACGAATCATCTTTCTGTGCGGTTCGGCCGGCCCACAGATCCTCGGTCGTTTCTTTCGCGGTCTTGATCGTCATCTCGTCGTTCTTGCCGCGCGTCGTGATCGTGATCTCGCCCTGCAAATCCGTGCGGTAGAGTTTTACGTTCGCCGCCTTCAAACGATCGAGCACGGCCTGCGACGGATGTCCATAACGATTCCACGCGCCGCACGACACGATCGCCACCTCCGGTTTCACTCGATCCAGAAAATCTTTTGACGACGCATACTTGGATCCGTGATGCGAAACTTTCAGCACTCTCGTCTGTAGGTCGAGGTCCTTCGTCAATAGACGATGCTCGGTTTGTTCTTCAGCATCGCCGGCCAACAACATCGAAAACGATCCGTAGTCCAAACGCGCAACGATCGAATTCGCGTTAGGCTCGTTGCCGCCCGTCGACATCTTGTCTTTGGTAAACATCGGCTCGGAAGGCGCGAGAATAGTCAACAACGCGCCGCCGCCGAGATCCAGTTTCAAACCAGGTTTCGCAGTCTCATATCGCGCACCGCTCGAACTGACTGCCGCTTTGTAATCGTCGTAGAACTGCGTCAGCGAAGTCGATTTCGTCGAGCGCCGGCCGGGCGTTGGCTTCGGGGCTGGTTGCTTCTGTTTTGGCGTAGGCGTCGCTTGCGGCGCTACGCTCGGCGATTGGCCGTTATCAATAACATTAAGAACCTTGACTGCCTTGAAGACTTCAGCCGAACCGCCGATGTGATCGGGATGCGGATGCGTCGCGATGAAGTAGTCGAGCTGCTGAACATTGTTACGCTTGAGCCCCTCGACTACAGCCTTGCCTTTAGTCGTGTCTCCGGCATCGATGAGCACAGTCTTGCCCGCGGGCGACGAGATGAGAATCGAATCACCGTTGATTGGACCAACGTCAAGAATACGAATGGTCAGTTCACCACCGGAAGCAGGCGGCGGCTGTGTGCGCCACCAGGGCAGGACATATTTCCAGCCGACAAAAGCGCCCGCAACGGCAACGGCCAGAAGAACTGCAATTGCACAACCACAGCCTCGAGTAGCTCGTCCCAATCAAAACCCTCGTCTTAGAATCTTTGGCGGAACCTTTGCGGCTGAGCGCCCGGAGGAACGTCGACCTGATTGGCCACGCGCAAAACGACGGGCACCACTGAATAGTCGCCTCGGGCATAAGCTTCGAACGCGTCCTTTGCTTTCACCACTTCCCAGATCGACTCGCGCGAGACGACCTGTTCCACCATCAGCGCCAGTCGCTCTTCATCTTTTGGTTTGAACTTAAGCGGTGTTTTGAAAATCACTGTCTTCTTGCCGTATGCGGGAATTGAGAAACCTTCCACTCTGTTCGCGATGAATTGAAGCTCATTCTTCGCGTTGATCGACACCAGCGAGTATCTGAGTCCGACCATTTGGAGTTCGGTGCTGTTGCCGAGCGCGAGTTTCAACAGAAAGCCTTTGTCCGTTTTTGTGAGCGCCGCCTCGTTCACGCTCAGCGGCAGATCGAAGACCTGGAAAACTTCGACCGCCAACTCTTCTGACTGCGCTGGAAGAGATTTCACGCAAAGGCGCAAAGGAGGACGCAAAGGCGCTGAGAAAGATTTAAATACCGCCTTTGCGTTTTCCTTTGCGTCTTTGCGTGAAATCTCTCCTGAGATCACAAAGACCATGAGCATCAATACTATAGCCTTGACTCGCATCTCAGCTTTCCGCAATTACCGATTCATGCTCGCGTTCCCACATCGTCTCCGCTTCACGCGTGATCCGCGTGGGATATTTACCGTTCCAACACGCAACACACGACTCATCCGCACTCATTCCCGTCGCCTCGATCATTCCCTCGAGCGACAAATACCCGAGCGAGTCAGCCTCGATGTATTTTTCGATCTCTTCGATACTCTTCTGCGCCGCGATCAGTTCTAACTTATCCGGCGTATCGACGCCGTAATAACACGGACTGAGCGTTGGTGGACAACTAATGCGCACGTGAACCTCTTTCGCACCAGCCTCACGCACCATGCGCACGATCTTTTTCGACGTCGTGCCACGCACGATCGAGTCGTCGATTAAAACCACGCGTTTCCCGTTGATCAGATCGCGCACCGGATTGAGCTTGATGCGCACTCCAAACGAGCGGATCGATTGTCGCGGTTCGATGAACGTGCGACCAACGTAATGATTCCTCACCAGGCCAAAACGAAAACTCAAACCACTCTCCGCCGAATAGCCAATCGCCGCCGCCACTCCCGAATCAGGTACCGGCACCACGATATCCGCATCCGCCGGCTGCTCAATCGCAAGCCTGCGGCCCATCTTGTGTCGCGACTCGTTAATCGACTTGCCATAGATCAACGAATCCGGCCGCGCAAAGTAAACATGCTCGAACAGACACATCGAATGCTTCTGCGGCGGCAACGCCTGTGACGAACGTAGACCATCTCGATCGATCACGATCATCTCGCCCGGCTCGACGTCACGCACGTACTGCGCATCGATCAGATCAAAGGCACACGTCTCTGACGCAACTACCCACGCGTCGCCTAAACGTCCGAGGGCGAGCGGGCGAAAGCCGCGCGGGTCGCGAATCGCGATCAGTTCGTTCGGCGTCAGAAAGAGCATCGAAAACGCGCCTTCAGTGTCACTCAAAACCTGCGGTATCGCTTCGCGCACGGGAAGACGCGAACGCGCCACACCATGAAGCACGACTTCGGTGTCTGATGTCGACGAAAAGATCGCGCCTTCGCGTTCGAGTCGTATTCGCTCTTCGCGTGCGAACGGAAGGTTTCCGTTGTGACAAACTGCGATCTGTCCGTGCTGGCAAGTGACGCAGAAAGGCTGCGCTTCGAGAATCGAGACTTCACCCGCCGTCGAATAGCGCACGTGTCCAATCGCACTCGAGCCAACGAGGCGATCCATATGCGTTTGGTTGAACGCGTCGCGAACGTGACCCATTTCGCGCTCGAATCGCAATTCAGTACCGTCGGAAGCGACAATGCCGCACGATTCCTGCCCGCGATGCTGGAGCGCGTACAGGCCAAGGTACGTCATTCGCGACGCTTCAGAATGTCCGTAGATTCCGAAGACGCCACACTCTTCACGCAGTTTCGTGATTTCGATCATGACGGCGCGCATCATAACAAAGTTTCGTCACAGATGAACGCGGATGGACGCAGATTGGAATCAGCGTTTATGATTGTCCGGACATGCGCGTATATTCGTCAGGTTTAGTTATACTGATTTGCCTCTCCTTGTTTGCTAAAGCAGAGCCGCGGCCCAATTACGCGCGTCCCGCAGCGCAGGTATATCGACGCTACTGCGTCTCTTGTCACGGCATGGATGGGAAGTCAAAAACTTCAAAAGGCAAGTACAGTCACGCGCGCGATCTTACGGATGCAGAGTGGCAGGCTGATGTCAGCGACGAACGGATCTTCAACTCGATCACGAACGGCCGCAACGTGCGCGGCAACATGCCGCCGTTCGGACAGAAACTCAAGGAAGACGAAATCAATTCCCTGGTCACCTTTGTTCGCGGACTGAAAGGATAACCGCAACCGCATTTCATGTTTTCCAAAACTCCATTCCGCGGTCTGCTGATCCTCGCCCTGCAACTAACTCTGATTGTCGTGCTGGTCGGCGCGGGATGGGTTATTTACCGGCAACTTCCCGATGGCGCTACCGAAGCACGTTTGAGCCAGGGAACAACGACACTGCAGATCTTCATTCGCCAGCCGCCCGAGGGTGCTGGACCAGCGCTGGACGTGTCGGTGAGTCTTTACCCCGTCGATATCATTGCCGTAAGACATGAGTTCTTCACCGAGCCACGCCCGGGCAAGCCTTTTGAAACGTTTCTCAAGGAACGCATGAAAGGTCGCTCGCCAATCAACGCGCGTCTGGATAAACAAGGACAGGGCTCCGTGACACTCGCCCCCGGTAGTTGGTGGCTGCACGCAACGCTCTCCGGTGACGAACAGCTCGAGTGGCGTTTACCGGTTACGGTCACTGGTGCGAAACAGGTGATTGAGCTAACCCCGCAAAACGCCTACACGAGAAGCAAGACTTTTTAAATTCCCGTGCTCGCCCTTCGCATCGAAAAAAAACGTCTGGCAGTCAGGAATGTCGTGAAGCCTGATCAACCCGACGAGGCACTCGTGCGCGTGTTGCTCTCAGGTATTTGCAACACCGATCTGGAGATTGCTCGTGGCTATGCAGGGTTCAATGGGACCATCGGTCACGAATTCGTCGGACTGGTTGAAGAAAGCAGCGATAGCAAGCTCGCCGGTCGTCGTGTTGTTGGTGAGATCAATGCCGGTTGCGGCAAGTGTGATCTATGTCGCAACGGTGATACGAGACATTGCGCATCACGCACTGTGCTCGGCATCGTCGGCCGCGATGGCGCGCATGCAGAATTTCTACAACTGCCGACCGTCAACCTGTTGCCCGTGCCCGACAACATTCCCGACGAGCACGCAGTCTTCACGGAGCCACTCGCCGCTGCGTGCGGCATTCTCGAGCGCGTAAAGATCTCTGATTCGGATCGCGTCGCCGTCATTGGCGACGGCAAACTCGGATTACTGTGCGCACAAGTCGTCGCTCTCACCGGCGCATCTGTCCTTCTGATTGGAAAACACTCTTCCAAACTCCGCATCGCCGAACGTCGCGGCATCGAGACTGCGCGTCCCAAAGAGGCGACGAAACGAGGGCGACAGTTTGACGTCGTGGTCGAAGCGTCAGGCTCCGCCAGTGGTTTCGATCTCGCACTCGGACTACTTCGTCCTCGTGGTCAACTAGTTTTGAAGTCGACTTTTCACGGGAAAACGGAACTCGAAGCATCGCGCATCGTGGTTGATGAGATTTCAATCGTCGGTTCGCGCTGCGGGCGTTTCAGTCCCGCGCTCGATCTGTTGGAGAAAGATGCGATCGATGTCGATAGTCTCATCAGTGAAGAATATCCGCTCTCAAACGGTGTTCACGCGATGCGTCGCGCCGCCACGCGCGGCATTCTTAAAGTCCTTTTACGGCCATAGCTATCTCTGCGGCCCTCTGCGGCCCTTTGCGTTCTCTGCGTTAAACTTCAATTTTCAACACAGAGACCGCAGAGGTACGCAGAGAACCGCCGAGCCCCGGTTTTTTGCTCCTCGCCAACCCTTTCGCTATACTCTATCCCTTTCCCTGGGCATCTCGGTTTATGGAGAAGGTGGTGAATATGTTTGACGTTTCCCGAAACAGCACGGAACAGGAGCGGACAATTCTGCGAAAACTGCGCATCTGGATCGCGGCCTTGGCAGTGGCATGCCTCGTTGCCGGAATCGGCATCGGCGCGATGCTGTCAGGCCGGACCGCCGTAGCGCAACCCGACATGCAGATCGCGCGCGCGCCTGAAGCGCTGTCGGCGTCATTTGCCGAGATTGCACGGCGGGTGGAACCGGCCGTAGTCAACATCGAAACCACCCAGGTGCAAGTCGAGCTCAGCGATAAGGACGAAGACAAGGAAGATCAGGATTCCGGCAATCAGCTGCTGGACATGTTCCGTCGTCGCCAGCGGACTCCAAACCGCGGCATCGGCAGTGGGTTCATCGTGAGTCCTAAAGGCTACATCCTGACGAACTACCACGTGATTCAGGACGCCGCGCGAATCACGGTCGGTCTGCAATCGGGCGAGAAGTATCGCGCCAATGTCGTCGGCTTCGATCCGGAAACTGACGTCGCCGTACTCAAGATCGACCCCCCGAAGGATCTACCGACAGTAACACTCGGTGATTCCAACGCCGCCCAGGTTGGTGACTGGGTGCTGGCGATGGGTTCGCCGTTCGGACTCGATCAAACTGTGACCGCCGGGATCATTTCGAAGAAAGAACGTGAGAGTCCGTTCTTCAACGTCTTCCAGCGTTTCCTGCAAACTGACGCTGCCATCAATCGTGGCAACAGTGGTGGACCACTCGTAAACATGCGCGGCGAAGTGATCGGCATGAACTCGCAGATCGCCACATCAACCGGCGACTACAACGGCATCGGCTTCGCACTGCCCGCCAACGAAACCAACTTCGTTTACAAACAACTCATCGCGCAAGGCAAAGTCAAACGCGGCTATCTCGGCATCACGCTCGAAACAGTGCACGATGAGTACGCAAAAGTTTTCAGCCTGTCAGAAGCGCGTGGCGCGATCATCACGCAGGTAGCGCCAACTGAAAATAATGAGCAGCCGGTTCCAGCCGCTAAAGCGGGACTGCAAGCAGGCGACATCATCGTCGAGTTTGAAAATGCCCCGGTCGCGAATGCACAGGATCTGATTCAACGCGTTGCCAGCACACCCGTCGGCCAGCAGGTCACGGTCGGTTTCCTGCGCGACGTAAATGGAAAAATCGATAAGAAAAACGTCAGCGTCGTCTTGAGTGAACGACCTGTGTCAGTGACTGCGCGCGAGTGGGATGGACCACCCAAGCCGGCACCGAAAACCGCTGACCCGCGCGGCAATGCATTGCATCTCGGCATCACGCTCGCGGAGTTGACGCCGCAATTGATGTCTGACAAACACTTGAGCAACATTCAGGGCCTGTACGTCAAAGAGATCGATCCCAATGGACTGGTAGCGGAACTTCGTATTCCGCCGACCGGCGCAGCGGCATTGATCGAAGGCGACGTGGTCAATCGCATCAATCGTACGCCCGTCACGACGCTCGCTGATTTCACGCGCGTGTTGAATAGTCTCAAACCAGGCGATCCGGTAGTTCTCAACGTGACGAGGACCGATCCGAGAAGTACCCGGCAAGTGCCGCTGATCGTTCAGTTCACTTATCAATAAATTCATTTCCGATTGCCAATTGCCGATTGCCGATTTATGAGGCTTTCAAGAAATCAAATCGGCAATCGGCAATTAAAAATCGGCAATATCCTTATGGCTCAGGCAAAAAAGGCAATCTCCAAAACCAGCGGCAAACTGGCGGCGCGCAATGCTGCACGCGCGGCAGTTAAGACCTATCACAACTACATCAATGGCGAGTGGGTCGACAGCCAGTCGGGCGAGATGTTTGAAAACATCAACCCGGCTGACAATCGCGACATCGTCGGGCGCTTTCCGCTCTCCAACAGCGACGACGTCAACGCGGCCGTGAACGCCGCGCAGGGAGCTTTCGATCGCTGGCGTAATACGCCCGCTCCGAAACGCGCTGAAATACTGTTTCGTCTCGGTCAAATCCTGGTCGACAATAAGGACCAGTTCACCGCAGACATGACGCGCGAGATGGGCAAGGTTTTGAAGGAAGCCGGCGGCGACGTTCAGGAAGCAATCGATTGCACTTACTACACCGCGGGCGAAGGTCGACGCCTGCACGGGTTCACCACACCGGCCGAGATGCGCGACAAGTTTGCGATGTGCGTACGCCAGCCGGTTGGTCTGTGTGGTTTGATCACGCCGTGGAATTTTCCGATGGCGATCCCGTCCTGGAAACTTATTCCGGCACTCGTTTGCGGCAACACGGTCGTACTCAAACCCGCGGAAGACACGCCGCTCTCCACCTACAATCTCGTGAAGGCCTGTGAAGAGGCGGGCATTCCTCCAGGCGTTGTGAATCTCGTCACCGGTTACGGTGAAACTGTCGGCGCGGCGATGACCAACCATCCCGCGTTGCGCTTGATCTCGTTTACCGGATCGACTGAAACCGGTCGCATCGTCGCCTCAGCGTGCGCCGAGCGAAACGCGATCTGTTCGCTCGAGATGGGCGGCAAGAACGCCATCATCGTGATGGACGATGCCGATATCGATTTAGCTGTTGAAGGCGCCATTTGGGGCGCCTTTGGTACGTCAGGGCAACGTTGCACTGCGTCGTCGCGCCTGATAGTACACAAGAAAGTTTATAAACAATTCGTGACGAAGCTCATCGAGCACGCGAAGGCACTGCGCGTCGGCAACGGCGCTGATCCGAAGACTGACGTTGGCCCAGTGATCAATAACGACGCCGTCGAGAAGATCATGAGTTACATCCGTATCGGGCGTAACGACGACGGTGCGACGCTCGCCTGCGGCGGCAAACGTCTCTCGCGCGGCGACTACGCGAATGGCTTTTTTATCGAGCCGACAGTTTTCACTGACGCGTCGCCTGACATGCGCATCTCGCAGGAAGAGATATTTGGACCAGTCACGACCGTCATTCCAACAAACTCACTCGAAGAGGCGGTTCAGATCGCGAATGGAGTCCGCTACGGACTATCGGCCGCCATCTACACTCAGAACGTAAATCGCGCCTTCAAAGCGATGAACGAGATGTACACCGGTATCTTCTACGTGAACGCTTCGACGATCGGCGCGGAAGTGCACCTGCCGTTCGGCGGCACAAAAGCCACCGGCAACGGTCATCGCGAAGCCGGCACCCAGGTGCTCGATATCTTTTCCGAGTGGAAGTCGATCTATGTTGACTTCAGTGGCAAGCTCCAACGCGCGCAGATCGATCAAGTCGAGTCGCCTCAATGATCATTGGTCTCCCCAAAGAAATCAAAGACAACGAATATCGTGTCGGGCTCACGCCCGCCGGCGTACGCGCGCTCAAGGATGCGGGTCACGACGTGCGAGTTGAGACTAATGCCGGCGCCGGTTCCGGGTTTGAAGATTCACTCTACGAACGCGCGGGCGGCAGGATTATCGGATCGGCTGACGAGATTTGGGCCAACGCCGACATGATCGTGAAAGTGAAAGAACCGATCGCGCCGGAGTACCCGCGCATGCGCGAGGGTCAACTGCTCTTCACGTATCTTCATCTCGCTCCCGATCGTGAACTGACCAAACAACTCATCGAACGTAAAGTCACCGGCATTGCTTACGAGACGATTACCGATCGTCGTGGCACCTTGCCGTTGTTGACGCCGATGTCGGAAGTCGCGGGACGCATGGCGATCCAAGTCGGCGCGCACTATCTGGAGAAGATGGTTGGTGGACGAGGAATTCTGCTCGGGGGCGTGCCGGGCGTTCCGGCGGCGCGAGTCGTGATTATCGGTGGCGGGGTCGTCGGTACCAACGCTGCGAAGATCGCAGTGGGCATGGGCGCGCACGTCACCATCATCGACAATAATCTCGATCGACTACGCGAGCTCGACGACATCTTCCTCTCGAAGATCTCGACGCTCGCGTCCAGTGCTTACATGATTCACGATGCAATCTCGCAGGCCGATCTGATCGTGGGCGCGGTGCTCGTGCCCGGCGCGGCGGCGCCGAAGCTCATCACACGCGAGATGCTGAAAGATGTTCCGAACGGAGCGGTCATCGTGGACGTCGCAGTGGACCAGGGCGGCTGCATTGAAACGTCACGCCCGACCACACACTCGAATCCCACCTACTACGTTGAAGGGGTGTTGCACTACTGCGTCGCAAACATGCCGGGCGCGGTGCCGCGCACTTCAACCTTCGCCTTGACGAACGCGACGCTGCCTTACGCTTTGAAGATCGCTAAGAAAGGTTTCTTTGACGCGATTGCAAGCGATCCGGGTCTGAAAGAGGGCGTCAACACTTACGCCGGTCACTGCACTTACGAAGCGGTCGCCTCCGCTCAGGGTATCCCTTACTCACCGCTGAATAACCTGTTAAATAATCCGCGTTAATGCGCGGCCAGGTTTGAGATCGTCGACAGCAAATCCTCGGGTGAGACGGGCTTCGCCAGAAACGCGTCCACCTGCTCGGATTCGTCCGTAGTATTCCGCGGATCGAGTGCGCTGAGCAGGATTATCGGCAGGTGCGCAAGATGCTGGCTGTTCCTCACAAACCTACACAACTCGTATCCGTCAAGATTCGGCATCAAGGCATCCGTCAATATCACATCGACCTGCGTTGCCAGCAGAGACTTCATCGCTTCCAAACCGTCGCCCGCCGAGATGACTGAGTAGCCTGCGCGTTGCAGTACGACTTCGAGATAACGCCTTAGCGCCGGATCATCCTCGACCAACAGGACACACTGAACCCTTTCTGGGGCTCCCGCCAAAAATGGAGTTATTTCGAGTGTGTCTTGCCTGATCATGAGTTTGCGTGAGTTTCGAGGCGTAGGGGAGCCGTATAAGATGGCCCGCAGGTAGCAGGGTAGCTTGCACGCGCAACTGTTGTCAAACGTTTTTAGCCGCAGATAAACGCGGATTCTTAACGGATTTGATTAGATCTGTGTAGAAATCCGTGTTCATCCGTGGCTAATAAATGTCCGGTGCCAGAGTTCGAGGCCAAGTAACTGAAAAACCTGGAGGTTATAGTCCTCACGCCCGGAAAAGTTGGCGTCGATGACCCGCTTTACTTCCTCAGGCCGGAAGATGCCCCGGCGTTTGACCGTCTCCTCCGACAGCAGGTCATCGATCATCGGCCGCAGCGCGCCGCGAAGCCAGGACCGGATTGGCGCTCCGAACCCCGCCTTCCGGCGCCAAATGACTTCTTTCGGCAACACGCCTTCGAGCGCTCGCTTCAGCACGTATTTGCGCGTCAGCCCGCGGAGTTTTAGTCGCGGCGGCATGCGCGCCGCCATCTCAATCATCTCGCGGTTGAGAAACGGCACGCGCACCTCGAGATTCGCGGCCATCGACGTCTTGTCAGTCGTCAGCAGGTTCAGACACGGCAGGAAGGTCTTCAGATCGACGTATAGGAGTTGATTCAACGGCGCCGCATTCGCAACACGCGCGAAGTAGCCCCGATGTGCTGCGTAAGGATCGTACTCGCTCGTGAGCGAGCGCCAATCGTCGGAGTAGAGTCGCTGCTTCATCTCATTCGTGAAGTAAGTGCCGTAACCAAGATAACGATCCTCGAAATCGAGTGCGGCGCTACGCGCAAACTTCTTCGCATTTCGAAGCGGCGCCGTAAACTTCCCCGGCAGGCCGCCCGGCAAGACGCCGGCAACAGTCTTCATCAACGGCCGGCGCAAAAGGTTCGGCACCGGATCGAACGCCGACGCGATCTTCATCGCCATCTGTCGCGGATAGCCGGCGAACACTTCGTCGCCGCCCATGCCCGATAGCATCACCGTCAGCGTCTCGCGCGCTGCATTCGAGATGAGATAACTCGGAATCGCCATGTCGATTGGCGGTTCCTCCATGTGATAGACGAGCTTCGGCAACAGATCGGCGACCGACGGTTTCAACATGATCTCGTGATAGTCAGTCTGCAACTGCTCGTTGACACGGCGCGCCCACTGCACGTCGTCGGGGATGATGTCGTAACGCAGATCTTCGCTCTCGATGCCGGCCGTGTAGGTGCTGATCGGACGCCCATTGCTGTGACGTTCCATCATCGCGACGATGCCCGACGAGTCGATGCCGCCGGAGAGAAACGCTCCGAGTGGCACGTCGGCAACCATCTCCATTTTCACGACGTGGTCGAGCGTGTCGAGCACGCGTTCACGCCACCAGGTTTCGTCTTTGCTTTCGTCGATGGCAGTAAAAGAGACGTCCCACCATTGGTTGAGTTTTAGTTCGTCGCCATGAAAGTGAAGCACGTGTGCGGGCGGAACTGTTTTGATGTTGGCGAATAGCGTGTTTGGATCCGGTGACCAGAGAAAAGTCAGAAACTGGTGCAGCGCTTCGGGGTTGAGTTCCGGTTTGACTAAACGGGTCGCGAGGATCGCTTTAATCTCTGAACCAAAGACGAACGCTTGCTTTGCGGGAATAAAAGCATAGTAGAGAGGCTTGATGCCGGCGTGATCGCGCGCGAGTGTCAGCGTGCGCTCTTTGTTATCCCACACGGCGAACGCAAACATGCCGTTGAGATGGTCCAACGCATCCCAACTCCACTCGGAGATTGCTTCGAGCAAGACTTCAGCGTCACTGTCGGTCTGAAACTCATGTCCGCGAAGACGCAGTTGCTCGCGGAGCTCACGATAGTTGTAGATCTCGCCGTTGAACGTGAGGACGTAACGGCCATCATGCGAGAACATCGGCTCGTGTCCGCCGGGCGACGTATCGATAATCGCAAGCCGTCGATGCCCGAGACACGCGCGTCGCCCGGACGAATCGATCGACTCCGAAACCCAAACACCCTGATCGTCACGCCCGCGGTGCTCGATCGTATCGAGCATCGGCCCGATCAATCGTTCCGGCTCGCGACTAATAATCCCCGCAATCCCACACATTGATCAGTAAAAAATCCGTGTAATCCGTGGGCTAAATTTCAAACGGGCGGCGCTCGCGAAGAGAATCGAGCACGCGAAACGTGGCGCGCGTCGTCGCTTCCAGTTCGTCGAGACTGATCAGAGCGACGCTGCTTTTACAAATCTCGCGCACCTGCGCTTGCTGACCCTTATCCTGCGCCTTCAACACGACCTGCTCTTCGCGCCCGTCTTTGTAAAGCGTAGCGCGCCGGAAATCGTCGAGCACGAACACTCGTCCCGCGCCAAAAATCTCGAGTCGTTCCTTCGCCAATCCCTTATCGCCTTCGCTCAAATACGCCACCGTGCCATTCGACCCATCCGCGAATCGCAAAGTGATAAAAACAGAGTCGGCATCGACGATCTTGCTCGACTTCGCACCGATCGATTCCGCAAACACCGACACTGGCGGCGCTCCCGTCAAAAACTGCATCAGGTCGATGAAGTGACAAACCTCGCCGACAATCCGCCCGCCTCCCTCTTCAGCATTTTGCGTCCAGTGTTCCTTCGGAATGCGACCGGCATTCACTCGATACAACATCGAGAGGGGCGTGTCGCAGCCCTCAAAGAACTCTTTCGCACGCTGCGCGAGAGGCGAGAAACGCCGGTTGAATCCAACCATCAAACGGCCCGTCGAACGGTCTGCCGCGTCCAGCACTGCATCAAGCTGTTCGTCGTTGAGCGCCAGTGGCTTTTCAACAAACACATGCTTGTTTCGCTCGAGCGCTTTGCGCGCGAGCTCGGCGTGCAGATCGTGTCTCGTACCGACGACGACGAGATTGACGTTTGTGTCGTCAAGCACCTCTTCCGCGCTCGAAACCGCATACGCAAACCCGAATCGCTTGCCAACGTCGTGCGCCGAGATTCCCGACGCCGTTGCAATTGCTCGAAACTCAACGCCTTCAGTCTTGAAGTGCGGCAGCAACATTGCCGGAACGTAACCGCCCGCGCCAATCACGCCCAGCACGATCGATTTCTCCGACTTCTGCACAGGCGCGCCGAGTGAAATCTTCCGCACCACCTCGGCTTGCGGATCGTAATTGAGCACGACGCCGAGATTCGGCTCGCGCAGTTCGCCCGAGATCAACTGGTAAGCCCGATCCGCTTCGGAGATCGGAAACCGGTGCGTCGTCAAACGCTCGACATTGATCCGCCCATCGCCGGTGAGTTCGAGAAAGCTCTCGATGTTTCGCTTCTCGGTCCAACGCACGTACGGCAGCGGATAATCGTGACCTCGCTCTTCGTACTCCGGATCGTAACGGCCTGGTCCATACGACATCGAGATCACGAGCTTGAGTTCGCGACTGAAGAACGGCGCGCGCGGAATGTCCATGCCGGTCATGCCGACAACGATCACGCGGCCTTTCAGACGCGAGACGCGCGCTGCTAATTCCACCGGTTCATTTGAATCGGTAGCAGCCGTGATCAAAACCGCGTCAGCGCCATGCCCGCGCGTCCAGGCTTCGATCTCTTTGGCGGACGTTTCGCTCGAAAGAGATGCTTTGTCTGCGCCTAGTTCGAGCGCGAGCGCAACGCGCGTCTGGTCCAGGTCGAGACCAAATACGCGACAACCATTCGCTTTCAGAAGTTGGACCGTGAGTTGTCCGACAAGCCCGAGTCCGATAACGACCACCGATTCGCCCAGCGTCGGCTCGGCCAGTCGCACTCCCTGCAATGCAATCGCTCCGAGCGTTCCATACGCGCCTGACTCAAAACTGACGCCCTCAGGCAAGTGCACACAGAGATTCTTCGGCACCGACAACACTTCCGCATGTGAAGCGTAACCAACGCCCGCACACGCAACTCGATCCCCGACCTGAAACTCGCTCACGTCTTCGCCCACTGCAGCAACGATGCCGGACGCGCTGTAACCCAACGCCTGCGACGCAGCCATCTTGTCGCGCACCGATGCAAACGTATTGAGCAGCCCTTCGTTCTTCACCTTCGCAACCACAGCCTTCACAAGATCCGGTCGCTGGCGTGCCTCCTGGACCAACCCTTTACTGACCAGTTCGACCGCAGCCCGCTCAGTCCCCGCGCTGATCAACGAAGCAACGGTGCGCACAAGTACACGCCCCTTCTGCAACGCCGGCACCGGCACTTCACCAACGAATGGCCTACCCGTCTTTCTGTTTTGCAACACCTGCTTCATAAATCCGCGTTCATCCGCGTAGATCCGCGGCTAAAACAGTTTCAATCAAATCACTCACCCACTCAGCGCGCGCGTCCCAGGTGCCGGAAGCGACAGCGGCCTGTCTGCGCGCCGCATCCGCAGGATCAGTATCGAACAATGCCTCCTCAACCAGTCGAATAAAATCGTCTCGCGTGCGAGCGATCCGCAACACGTCGCGCATCGGCTCGTATTCCGGTAACGGCGAAATCACCACCGGCTTGCCCGTCGCGAGATACTCGCGCACCTTGATCGCCGAGCCATAGCTCGTGAAAGACTGCTCAGTTTCCCACGGCAGCACGCAAACGTCGAATCCCGCCGCATACGACGGCAACTCCGCATACGCGACGGGCGGCAGAAAGTGCGTATTGGGTAACTCTTCAATCTCCAGCCCGCGCGACTTGTTGCCAATGAACACCCACTGCCACTCCGGACGCTCGCGCGCCGCACGTTTGATCAACTCCTGGTCCACCAGCCACGGTTCAACCGCGCCAAAATACCCGAGACGCGGGCGCGGAATCTTCTCGATCTCCGGGGCCACAGTCATTTCGGCGACGCGACGCCAGTGATTGAAGTCTACGCCCTGCTCGAGCAAGTATGACCGCTCACATCCGCGCGTCGCTTCGGTGAAGAGTTTACGTCCTGAATAGAAGATGAGGTCGGCGGCGTCGATCGCCTTTTCATGCAGCCGGCGAATCAGCGCCGGATCGGTAGCATGATCCATCGTGTTCGCATCATACTTGTCTGACACGTGATAGACCACCATCGACTCATCCAGCGCGCCAATCATGTCGGCAGCAGTCGGAATCGCGATCCAGAGGATCGGATTTGTCAGCCCGCGATTACGCGCGAGACGTTTGATCTGAGCACCAAGCAGGCGCCGGTTGATCTTGCGCGCGGCGGCGCTGCCGAAAAACGGCAGGCTCGCAGGCGAGACCACCGTGATACCTTCGCCAGTCTGGCGAGCGAGTTTCGCATAACTGCCGAGTTTGCGTTTGATACGAGGCAGGAGATCCTTATGGGCCAGCCCGGGCAGACCCATCGAGATCGAGTTAACAAAGATCACTTTGTTGCCGGCGCGCGCGAACTGGCGCATCAGATGGGCCTTCGAGTGCGGGTGGTGATACCACCAATCTTCACCACCAAAGCAGATTATCGAGCGATTTCGGAGCACAGGATTCGAAAGATTTTACAGGATCTGAGGGATTAATACTGTAGAATCCCGCAAACTCGGCTGACGATGGACTCCCGCTCCCACATCGCCCCATTGATACTTTTCAGCGTGACCGCGGTCATCTACCTGTCATTCCCGACGCGCGTCTACTACTGGGACGGCATCGTCTTCGCACAGGCGATCGAAGATGCTTCGCGACTGAGCCCGTCGCTGGTCCATCCAAACCATCTTATCTACAACTTCGCCGGCTATATCTTTTACAAACTGCTGCGCGCGTTCGGCGCTGACATCCGAGCGCTGACGGCCTTGCAGATCCTGAACAGTTTGCTCAGCGCGCTTTGCGCGGGTGTCTTGTACTCGATACTGATGCAGACGTTGCGATCGTTTTGCTTCTCGATCTGTCTCGCATTGCTCTTTGCATTTTCAGCAACGTGGTGGAAATTTTCCACGGACGCAAACGCTTACATTCCGAGCGTGCTCTTTCTGCTGATTAGTTTTTATCTCGTCATGCCTGGTCAGAAACCAAGACCGCTGCTGACCGCGCTCACGTTTTTCATCAGCATGGCCTTTCACCAGCTAGCGGTGTTGATGTTCCCGGTTCTGGCGCTGGGCGTTTACTTGCAGGATGTAACTTTCAAGCGACAGGCGCTGAACGCTGTTTACTTCACTGTCACGGCAGCGGTGCTGATTGTCGCAGCTTATGCGGGCTTGTTCTATCTCACTACCGGCGAGTTTGACCTGGCAAGGTTCATCCGTTGGACCACTTCATACTCGCCTGACGCTGACACGAAGTTCCGTCTCTGGTCCAACTTACAATACTCATTGCGAGGCCAGGTGCGACTGTTCTTTGGGGGCCGGCTCAACTCACTCCGCGGGCTTCTGAACCCTGCGATCCTCGTGCTGCTACTCTGCCTCGTAGCCGCCATACTATTTTTCATCTTCAACCTTTTGCAAAATCTGCGGCCGATTAAACTGCTAATGGCGACACGCCAGAAAACAGTGCTCTTGCTCTCGCTCCTCTGGGCCGGCATTTACGTTGTTTTTCTCTTCTTCTGGTTACCGCAGAACACTTTCTATCGACTGTTTTATCTCCCGGCACTGATCATTGTGCTCGGACTTGTACTGGCGTCTGTCAAAAACGCGCGCGCAGAGACACGCGCCTTAGCGGCGTTTGTAATCGCCGCCGCGCTCGCGAATTTTCTGTTTCTCATTTATCCGTATTCACACACGGAGAAGTATCCGCCGCTCGCGTTTGCTTTGCAGATGAGCCGTGAATGGCCTGAAGGCACGACAGTTTTTTACATGGACGAGAGTTCGGATGCGAGTCTTGTGCGCTACTTCACGCCTCGAACTCGCTGGATGCGAATGCACTTGAAGTTTATGGACGATCCAAACGGGGAGATGCGAAACGTCTCTGCCGAAGGCGGCACTATTTGGTTTGAAACCAGCGCGATCGATGCATATCAATCGGATCAGTGGTTCCAAAAGCACGCGCGGAAAGAGACGTTGAGAGAACTGAACGATGGAGCTTACCGGATTCGATTCGTGCAGGTTTATTAACGCGGATTTTTTGCCACACACAACCCCGACACGCCAAACGGCAGATTCATACGTCGCAGGATCCATCTCTCCGCGCCGAAGAGCCGCCCGAGCATTCCATTCAACGCGGACACGTTGATGTTGTTCTCTGACTCCGCTTTCACGCCCGTCAGTCGCATCAACTTTCGCATCAGCAGGATCGGCAGGAAGAAGGTGATGTTGGCGTACGTCATGCGCTCAATCTCGAATCCGGCTTCTTCGAGCACGCGCGCTAATTCCGGTAGACGATACCGGCGACGATGGTGGCTGACGTCATCCTGCAGGCCCCACAAAAACATGAACGTCGGCACAAACAACAGCACGCGCCCGCCGGGTCGCAACACGCGTCGCATTTCTTTCAGTCCGGCGAGATCGTCATCCATGTGCTCAACGACGTCGAACGCAGTCACGAGGTCGAACGTGCCGTCGTCGTAAGGAAGTTCTTCGCCCGCGCCGAGCTTCACTTTGTCGAGTCCACGCTCGCGACAGAACGCGAGTGCATCTTCCGAAATATCGACGCCTTCGGCCTCGCCGTACTTCGAAAGCATCAACAGATTCGCGCCCGTACCGCAGCCCACGTCAAGAATCCTTGGCCGCCGGTCGGTGACGCCGCGGCAAATGTCTTCGACAAAGCCGGAGAGAATCCGGCGCCGGCCGATATGCCACCAATGTGATTGCTCGACGCGAAAGAGGATGGGATACGTGTGCTCCATCATCTCGCGCGGCATGCTCTTAACGTCAGAACTCATCTATCGTCACATTAAAGAATTTCACGCAAAGGCGCAAAGAAAGACGCAAAGTCGCTACCTTTGCGCCTCCGTTTGCAACTTTGCGTCTTTGCGTGAAACAACCCAGTCGATTGCAAAGCCTCCGAACACTGTCAGCAACCCGTGCATCGGCAGCACATAACGAATCTCCGTGTGCGCTGAGGTGCCCGGGACGAGGTAGTAGACTATCGTCACCAGCAGTAAACAACTGATCCGCCAATCCCTGCGCATCGCCACATAGATCCCAAGCGCCGCGAGCGGCAGGAAAAGATAGCGCACGAGGCTCTGCACCATCCCCAACACATTCACGCCGAGCGCTACAATTCCGCTTTGCCAATTCGGCGGCAGACACTTCCTGCTCGTGACGTTGATTCCACTCGTCCCGGTGTACGGCACCGGATCGCCCGCAACCTTTAACATGCCCCACATGCGACCCAGCATTACACCCGCGTACCAGATCGGATGCTGCCTGATAAACGCCAGCGACTCGCGCGTTCGTTCGCGATCGCGGCGAATACCGTCAGGCCACTGCATCTCGAACGGCGCATCAGCCGGCACGCCCATACGCGCGCGCTCGAGTGCGATCATCTTGTCGTCGCCGAAAAGAAATCCATTACTGCGGCCGAGCTCAGTCTCTCCAAGACCTTCCCAAAGATTGACGCCAATCGTTCCGCCAGTGGGCGTGAAGTCGGGAAACACGAGATAGTTGCGAATCACAATCGGCGCGATCACGAGCACCGTGCCCGCTAAAACTGCGCCGCTCAGTTTCAACTTCAAAGCCCGGCTTCCGGCAGTTAAAACAAACAACGCGATCGCCCAACCCACACACAAGTACAACGGATTCACGCGCAGCCAGCACGCGATCCCAAGCAACACACCCGCCGCGAGCGCAAGCCACAAATGCCGGCGTTGGAATGCGAGGACCAACAACCAGTTGCCGCCCAATACGAACCACGTTGTCGGAATGTCCGTCGAAGGATAGGCTGCGTAAAGCGCAAACAACGGCGAGAGCGCGAGTAGAAAACCACTGGCGATCGCAGCACGCCGCCCGAACGCAGTAAACGCAATACCCATGATCAGAAAAAACGAAAGAACGAGATCGAGGAACCACTGCACGAGTTGAACTGAATACGCCGAAGCGTTACCGGAGAGTTTGTAGATCAATGCGACGAGGGCGGGAAATGCCGGCGGGTATTGGGCCAGGTCGGTGCGCGTGGCGTCGTCGATCCAGAAGAGACGTTGTCGCCCCTCGAGAATATCGCGCCCCTGTCGATCAAACTTGGCGTAAGATCCAGTCTGGAACCACGCCGGATCGTTGAGGTGCGCGCGCATGAACTGAAGCGTGAGGACGCGAACGCTAATCGCGATCAACAATAACGCAAAGAATGCCGGGAGCTGTTTTCTAATATTCACGAAGAAGATATTTCACGCAAAGACGCAAAGGAGAGCAAAGACCGCAAAGAAAATACTTTGCGCCTTTGCGGAAAAGCTTTGTGCCTTTGCGTGAAACAATCTTTCATTTAGTCGCCGTGACGATGACGTTCCACCCGATCCGCTTTCGCAGTCGCTCAAACATCGCTTCCGGCACCAGCGGCGACAGAAACCGCAACTCAGCCCGCACAAGTTGTTCGACATCAACTCTGACGTCCTTAAACAAATTGAACAACTCGCGCGCCTCTTTGCGACTGTAAACTTTCACCAATGGCCGCGCGTCGTGGTTGCTAAACTCAACCACACGGCTCATGATTTCCGCCACCGACTGGCCACGCAAAAAATCACCGCGCAGCACCCCTCGCCGCAACACAATATCGAACCAGTAATTCAACGAATTGCGATGGTAAAGCATCACCTTCGCTGTTCCGCCCGGTCGCAGCACGCGATGGACCTCGCTGATCGCGCCCGCCGTATCGGGTGTGTGGTGCAAAACTCCGTTCGAGTAGACTACGTCGAAGCTCTCATCACGAAACGGCAAGTGCTCGCCGTCAGAGATCATGAACGCGCCGCCCGCATCGTAGAGCCGGAAACGATGGCGTGTGATCTCGATGGAGCGTGGCGTTAGATCGACGCCGGTGCAGCGCGCACCACCGCGCGCAAACTGCAACAAGTCGGTGCCCATCCCGCAGCCGATTTCAAGCAATCGCGCATCACGAAACTTATCGAAGCCCATCAACTGCGGCATCCACGGCGCGTACTCCGTGTAGCGATGCCTCTCCACGGTGTCGAAGAACTCGCGCGTGCCAAACTCGTGTTCGCCGTGCACGGCCCCACACGGATCCCCGGTCCATTGCTCGCGCGCACGCACCTTCTCTTCAGCCAGACTGCTCATTGTTTTAAATTCCGATACGCCTCGAGTACGCGCTGGGCGTTGTGCATCCACGTATACTCACGCTCGGCAACCTCGCGCGCCCGGCCACCTAAACGGGTCCGCAACGTTTCTGATTCAATCAACCTCACGATAGCGTTCCTGAGCTCGGCTACATTTCCCGGCTCGACGAGCAACGCCGTTTCCTCGTCGACAAGCACTTCACCAATTTGGCCCAGCCGGCTCGCGACGATTCCCTTTCCCATCGACATGTACTCAAAAATCTTTGTTGGCGACCCGAAAAACTCACTACCATCGGCCAACGGAATGTGCGGCGCAACCAGTATGTCGCAAGCATCCAAAAGCTCCGGCACTCGATCGTGCGCCACTGCGCCGGTGAAGATTACGCGGCCTGCCTTCGCCTCATCCGCCAGTTGCTTCTCAACTTCGGCGTGCAGGCTGCCGCTGCCAACCAGAAGAAATCTGACGCGCAAGCTCGCCGGCATCGACTTAATCGCTTCAGCAAGCTTTTCAACACCGTGCCACGGACCAAACGTTCCGACAAAACCCGCGACAACCTCATCCTCTGCAATCCCCAGTTCACACCTTGTTTCCGCGCCGCCAACACCCGGCCGAAACCGCCCCACGTCAACTCCATTCGGGTTGACGACGATCTTTTCCGAGCGCACGCCCCGCGCTTCGAGATTCCGGCGTTCGACTTCCGAAACGACAAAAATACGCGCCGCGGCGTCAAGGTTCAATCGCTCGTAACGCTCCAGCAGTTCGAGACTTCCCACGCGGTCCCAATGCCGGCCCACCCAAACTTCCGAACCATTGTACTCGAGGAATAGCGGGCGCTTGATCCGCATCGCCGCCACTACGCCCGCCCAACTAAACCGCGCATACCGTTGATAAATAAAGTCCGGACGGGCGCGCTCGATTAGCGGCACCGCGCCACGCGTGAAGACGAGGTTGTTGTGAATATCGAAAAGCGCCCTCGTTCCGCCGCCGGGTTGAGGCGGAATGACGGTAAAACGGTCGTCAGGAAAGTTCAGGCCCGCAATCTGATCGTTGCTGATTATCTCCACCTCGACGCCGAGCGCCTGAAGACCTTCGACAACACCCTTGATATGACTCGCAGCGCCGCCGGCCTGTGTGCCTGGTCCAGGCGTCGCTCGAAGATAAACCACGCGCGGTTGAGACTGTTGCGTCAACTCATAGAGCGTCTCATGCGATCGCAAACACTCTTGTTCGAGTCGTGCCAGCTCACGACGCGACTGCGCCACGTCATTCACGCCCGTCAACGTCTCGCGTCCGAGCCGCACGGGGGCTCCGGCAAGCAAATTCGCGCGAGACTTGCGCACCAATCCTCCATGAGCGTCGATCATCAACACTTCGCGCGCGCCGGCGAGTGCTCCAAACACCATGAAAAGATTTCGACCTCGTTGCCAGGGCAGTCGCTCAGTTGCAATCGCGAGCACGTCCGGACGCATCGCGCGCAGCGACTTCAGACGTTTGATATGACTGCCGGTTTCGAATTCGGCGCGCGAGATCAGCTCGAGCGAACAGTCAGGATAGAGTTGGGCCAGTTTGTCTCGCCAGCGAGATAAGTCGCCGCTGAGTGCCAGCAGAACAACTTTCATCCGCGCACACTCCGGAGCACAAATACCTCGGCAAAAGAACGTCCGGTGGAAGTGTGAAAGTGAAGCGCAACCAAACCGAAGATGGAGGCGTAACTGATGCTCGACGCGATCGCTGCGCCCTGAGCGCCGAAACGAGGAACAAGCGCAAATACGAGCACGAGGTTCAAAGCGAGCGTTGCAACCCAGTAGAGCGGAATGGCACGCGGCACACCGAGCGCGTTGAAGTGTTGGGCCAGCACCGATTCGAGTCCAATCAGATAGACGCCAGGCAACAGGATCAGAAGCAGCTTCGTGGAGTCAGAGAATGCAGGACCATAAACCAACGGCAATAACAGGCTCAAAGGCACTGCCGCCAGACAACACAAGAACATGATGAACGTTGTGTAGCGACTGACGAGGCAAGTGGTCTCGCCGCGCGCATCCTGTTCCCCGGCGACACGCGGAAAGATCAGTGTTGCGATGACGCCCGGCAACAACATCAGCAAGAGTGCGAACTGCGAAGCGACACTGTACACGCCTGCTTCAGCAGCGCCGCGAAAATGATTCACGACCAGCAAGTCAGCGCGAATGATGATCGCGCCCGCGAGTATTGAGATATGAAACTTGAGCCCGTAGACGATCATTTGGCGCAGCAAGGCAATGTCCGCGCGCCATCTTGATTGAGCAAGACTCTTTGCGGAGATCACGAACAACACGACGACGGCGCTAACCAGAATGCTGGCAGTGGTATTCAGGGTTACGAGCGTTGTGATTCCTCGCCTCAACAACAGCAACACCAACACGGCGTTAATCAGCACAAACGACTGGCCCGCGAGGTCCAGTAAGTTGAACTCTCGCAACTTTCCCAAACCAAGCAAAATGTTCAGGCCAATCAAACCGATGAGTTGAAACGGTATCGAGACGGCCGCGATGTGAATCAACTTCGGCGAAACGAAGCCAAACCAGTCTGGTCGCAAAGAAGCGACTGCGCTAAGCCCCAGCGCCAGCAGCGATCCGACACCGAGCGCGAAGATCAGCGAGTTCACTGCCGCGGTGCGAAAGTGTGTCTGGTCTCGCGCAATGAAATAAGTGTTTGAGGAAGGAAGTCCAAAACTGCCGACCTGAACGATCGTGGCGACAGCAACGTTGATGACCGCCAACTGTCCGACACCTTCAGCACCCAGCCAGTGCGCGACGATAACCCCCGCTGCCACGCTGTTGAAGATCATCAACAGCCGCATCGCGAAGGTCCATGCTACTTGTGACGAGAAGCGCATAAGTTCTGAGAAAGAGTTTCACGCAAAGGCGCCAAGGTTACGCAAAGGCGCAAAGAAAACCTTTGCGTCTTCGTTTGATCTTTGCGCCTTTGCGTGAAACAAACTCTTACGAGTCGATCCATCTCTCGTACCACAAGCTCAAATTCAGTAACGCCCAGAGATGAAAACCCCAATCCTTCGTTCGCCTGCGATGCTCCTCCAACATGCGACTCACGAACCCGTAATCCAACAACTCGCGCCGCCGCATCGTCGAGTTCATCAGGTGCTCGTCAACCCACACCCCCAAACCTCCTCTAAACCACTCACGCACGGGGGCGCCAAACCCGCGCTTGCGCTCATACAACAGATCATGCGGCAGGATCTCCTCGAGCGAACGTTTCAGAATATGCTTCCCACTCGCCCCTTCAACCTTCAACGCGCGCGGCAGCGAAAGTGCATATTCAACGAGGTGATGGTCCAGGAACGGTACACGAGCTTCGACACTCGTCGCCATCGTGATCTTGTCAACACGCATCAACAGCAACTCAGGCAAACGCAACTTCAATTCGAGATACGTCATGCGCGCCAGAAACTCCGCGTCCGGCCGCTCCTCGTCGATGTGTTTCAGGTACGACTCAACCACACGCAATGATGAAAGACCATTCAAACGTTCGCGCACCTGCGGCGCCAGCACGCGTGGTTTGAACGTCTCGTCGTAAACCACTACGCCACCCCAGAACAGCGGCTCGTTAGCCCCAAGGCGACGTATCAACTCGATCGCCGCTCGCTTTCTGCCCGTCGCTTCGAGCGCGGGCCGTGAAAGATTCGAGATCGCCCGACGCAACGACAGCGGCAACGTCTCTGCGTGGCGCCAGAAGTTTTCATAAATACGCAGGTGACGCACGTAGTTTTCATAACCGCTGAAGATCTCGTCGGAGCCTTCCCCAACCTGGACCACGATCGTGCCCGAGTCGCGGGCGAGTTTCGAAACGTAGTAGAGCGGCACGCAAACAGGATCCGCGATTGGCTCGTCCTGGTGAAACACCATCTGCGGGAGAAAGTCGTGCATCTCTTTCTCGGAGATGATCACTTCGTGATGGTTGGTCCCGAATTGTTGCGCGATGCGCCTCGCGGGCTCGAGTTCGTTGAGATACTCCGCGTCGCTGAAGCCCACCGTGAACGTTTCCACCGGTCGCGACATCTGCTCTGACATCAACGCCACGTTCGCGGACGAATCGACACCGCCTGACAGAAAGACGCCGAAAGGAACGTCCGACATCATTCGTTTGCGAATTGAATCTCGCAACAATCGAAGGATCTCCGCACGCTGCTCCGCCTCCGTGCCGGGTGCTGCCTCCGCGGGCGGCAGCGCGTCCCAGTAGCGCTGGATGTTCAGCGTGCCGTCGCGTTTGACGATCAATATGTGACCCGCGGGGAGCTTTTGAATGTCGCGAAAGAGCGTGGTCGGCGCGGGGGTAGTCAGGAACGTCAGATAGTGATAGAGCGCTTGCTCATCGATGTCGGGTGTGACGGCAGGATGTTGCAGGATAGCCTTGATCTCAGACGCGAAGATGAAGCGTCCGTCTTTGTGATAGAAGTAAAGCGGCTTCACGCCGATGCGATCGCGCACGAGGACGAGTTGTTCCCTGTTAGCGTCCCAAAGCGCGATGCCGTAGTCGCCTTCGAGATCGTGAATGAAGTCGAGACCGCGTTCTTCGTACAGGTGCAGGATGGTCTCGGAGTCGGTGCGCGATGAATACTTGTGACCACGCTTTTCGAGTTCCGCACGCAGCAGCGCGTGGTTGTAGATCTCGCCGTTGAAAACAAGCCACGTTCGGTCATCGCAGCCGTGCATCGGCTGATGTCCCGCTGCCGAGAGATCGATAATCGAGAGCCGTCGAAACCCGAAACCACCACGCCGCTCGTCGAAGATCAACTCGCCCGCGTCGTCAGGCCCGCGATGAGTCATCTCATCGCGCATGCGCGTGAGCAGCGAAGACTCAACCGAACCTTCGCTCGCCCCGTATTCCCAAACTCCACAAATTCCACACATAAATCCGCGTTATCCGTGCCCAGCTTTTACTTCCCAACTAAGCTTGCCCGGTGAACCCGAAATACTCCAGCACGCAGAAACAGCATCACTCATCTGACCATAGTCTCTTGATACAGGCTGAGAAACCAACACCGGCTGAACGTCGGTGCTCAACGCGCTCACAGTCAGACCTGGGGCTTCAACCGCTCGCTCACGCACCTTCACATCCACGCCCGGCGCAAAGTGAAACCGTACTTCATAAAGATGCTCACCCTCACCCGTGAACTCATCATCAATCACCCACGTGCGTTCGTGTTTGTTGAAGACAACGGTACGGCAGTGAATCACAGGGTATCCATAATGCTCGGCGACTACCTTGTCAAAGTCGTCGTTCGTTTGCCACTCCAGCACACGCGGCTTCGCTTCGTTTCCGATCACGAAAGGCATGTTCAGATCGGTCGTGTTCTGTTCGCACCCATCGATCTGCACAGTCGAATGATACGCAGTCGAACGAAACTCATGTCGCTTCTGAAGATCACCGGTGTAAACATACGTGCCCGGATCGACGATATACGCGCGGCCATTCGCCGACACTTCAATACTCAACGCATCATTATGTCCGTGCGAACCACGACCGTTTAATCCCGCGTCACTGGCGTTGAAGCAAAGATAGAGATCGTCGTGACGCATGATGTATGTGCCTGCTTGCGGAAACGCTTGCGACGCAGTGCACGGCGTTTTCAGCGCCGGATCGTTGAAAACGCGCGCGCCGATTTCCAGGAGATAAGCGTGATCATCGGCCCTGCGACCCGGCACGGGTAAAACTTGTCCACTATCTGTATCTCCAATCAACGGCGCAAACCCATCCGGCCGCAGGTATGCGCGGATATAAACGAGCATCTGGCGAAGTTTGGTCCAATACCTCTGTTCAATCTCAACATCGTTGTCGCGGCAAAGCATGAACGAGTAAAGAAAAAGTTCGGTGACAAAACGATGGTATCCGGTTGACGCTTCGAAGTCCGCGCCGTCTGCAAGTACTTGCTTGTCCATCTCGCGCAGCATTGAAACCGAGCCAGAGTCGCGCCACCACTCCTCATCTTGAAGTTCTGGAAGCATTATCCCCAGCCACAACATACCCACAACATCTGAAAGGTAATGATTGCTGGTCGCGATGTACGAGAACTCGAGGTTGCGTTGAATGTGTCTGCCGTGTTGTTGCAGCAGCAATAAAAACGACTGCAACATTGCTGCATCCAAATGTGCCGAGTGCCGAAAAATTTCAAAGGCCGCCAACAAGTTCATGGCTCGCAGCGCGACTTCCATAGCGCAGGCCCAGTTTGGACCACGGCCGTAAGGATTCTGCTCGATCCAGGTTCGCAACTGTGTAAAAAACTCTCCGGCGTAGCGCTCATCTTTCGTTACCGAGTAAGCACGCGCGAGTGTCAGGAAATGACCCAGGCGATTCAATTCCCAGAGCACGCGGACGTCTGAGCCGTCAGCGCGCATCAAGTTAATGTCGCGGTGATAGTCGAGCGGCCAAACGTAATTAGATATTGGATCGCGCGTCCATTGAACCTCCGTGCCGAAACAACGTTCGCCAAAGCCAAGCAACTGCCAGCAGTGATCGTCAACGATGCGGTTTGCTAAGGCGATTGAGTCGTCAGTAGCAGCGAGAAAGCCATCGAAAAACTTTGCCTCACGAGGACCGCGAAAATGAGTCAACAATTCGTCGGGAGTCATCCGGTCCCATAACGCCAGTAGTTCCCGATCAAATTCGCCCGCGCGCTCTTTTCGCTCGTTTGCTAAGACTCGGCTGCGCCGCAGAGCTTCGCGCACCAGGGTGGTGAGCTTTACGTCCCCACGAACTGCACGTTTGATTTTTTTGAGAACTGCCATCAAAGAGATTCGAGCGCATCGAGAATACGCTCGGACGTTTGTCCGTCCCAGAGAGGTGGTTGGCGCAGTGCTTTCTTCGCGTTGCCGTCGAGGGCTGCGTTCGCGGCCGTGATGATCTTTGTCGCGTCAGTACCGACGACGACGTTTGTGCCCATTTCAACCGTGATGGGACGCTCAGTGTTCTCGCGAAGTGTGATACAGGGAATGCCGAGAGCAGTCGTCTCTTCCTGAATGCCGCCGGAATCAGTCAACACTAAACGCGCGCTGCTCGAGAGATTGAGGAAGTCGAGATAACCGAGCGGCTCGATCGTTCGCAGATCTTTTATCGACTCCACGCGTTCGCTCAAGCCAAGCTCGGCGATCGTCTTTCTGGTTCGTGGATGAACCGGGAAAACGATCGGCAACTTCGACGAGATCGCTTCGAGCGCATCGAGAATCCGTTCGAACGATTCACGCATGTCGACATTTGAAGGACGATGCAGCGTCAGGAGAGCGTAGTCGATACCATTGAGTCCCAATTTCTCATGGGTCGGCAACGCGCGCGCTTTCTTCAGGTGCTTGTGCAAGGAGTCGATCATCACGTTGCCCACGAAGCGAATGCGTTCGCGCGGAATGCCTTCGGCAACGAGGTTCTCATCGGCATCGGGTGAGGGCGTGAAGAGTAGATCGGCGATCTGATCGGTGAGTAGCCGGTTGATCTCTTCCGGCATCGTGCGGTCGCGGCTGCGCAGGCCGGCTTCGACGTGCGCGACCTTGATTCCGAGTTTCACGCAAACGAGTGCACACGCGATGGTCGAGTTGACGTCGCCGACGACCAGAACCCAGTCAGGCTTTTCGTGGAGTACGACAGGCTCGAAGCGTTCCATCACGGCAGCAGTCTGGGCGGCGTGTGAACCGGAGCCGACGCCGAGATGTGTGTCGGGCTCGGGGAGTTCGAGATCGCGGAAGAACGAGTCAGACATGGCCGCGTCGTAATGTTGGCCGGTATGGACCACGAGCGGCAGAAACTTCGTGGGACGCTTCTTCATTGCGGCCACGATCGGCGCCACCTTCATGAAGTTGGGCCGCGCCCCGACGACGTTAATAACTTTCAGCATCGTTTATTTTTGCCACAGATGAACGCAGATGGACGCGGATTATAATCTTATTATTCGGGCGCTGCTCTCGCGTCTGACGTCACCGTTGAGCGCGTTGCGTGTGTCGACAATGAGCGAAGCCAGCGAACATACACGCTTATAGTCAATCTCACTGTGGTCAGTGACGATGATCACGCAGTCGGCGGATTTGAGCTCTTCATTAGTCAACGGTACTGACTGCAATGGCTCACCGCCCGCGTCAGTGTGCGCATCGTCAAACCGGACTTCTCCGACAAACGGATCGTGATAACGAACGTTTGCGCCCTTCGCGCGCAGTCGATCGATAATCGAAAGCGCCGGACTCTCGCGCACGTCGTTGATGTCTTTCTTATAAGCAACACCAAGCAGCAACACATTCGAGCCCTTCATCGCTTTGCGCTCGTCGTTCAACCCGTCGGAAACGAGTTGGACCACGTGCTCAGGCATGCGCGAGTTCACTTCTTCCGCGAGACTGATGAAGCGCGAATCAAAACCATGCTGCCGCGCCTTCCACGACAAGTAATGCGGATCGAGCGGAATGCAATGACCGCCGATCCCCGGCCCCGGATAGAAAGGCATGAACCCGAACGGCTTGGTCGCGGCCGCGCGAATCACTTCCCACGTATCGATATTAAGCGCGTAGCAAAGCCGCGCCATCTCGTTCGCCATGCCGATGTTGACTGCCCGAAACGTGTTCTCGAGCAGCTTCGCCGCTTCCGCGACTCTCGCTGAACTGACGGCAAAAACATCGTTGACGATCTGCGAATAAAGATGTGCGGCGACTGCTGTCGAATCGTCTGTCACGCCGCCAACGACTTTCGGAATGTTGTGCGTAAGAAACTGCGGATTGCCTGGGTCAACACGCTCCGGCGAGAACGCGAGCAGGAAATCCTCGTCGAGCTTCAACCCTTTCTCTTCAAACATCGGAAGCAAAACTTCGTCCGTCGTTCCCGGATAAGTCGTCGACTCGAGAATGATCAACTGACCACGGCGCAGGCGTTTCGCGATCTGTTCGGTCGCGGCGAGAATGTACGAAACGTCCGGCTCCTTGGTTTTGCGTAACGGCGTCGGAACGCAAATGATGATCGCGTCGCAGTCGGCGAGGTGATCGAAATCCGTAGTGGCCTGAAGTCGCTTCGCGTCAACCACTTCCTTGAGTTTGCTCGAAGGCACGTCGCCTATGTAAGAAGTGCCGGCGTTGATCTGTTTGGCCTTCGTCTCGTCAACTTCAAAGCCGGTCCCCTTGAAACCTTTCGAGGCAAACTCGACCAGCAAAGGCAAGCCGACATACCCGAGTCCGATAACACCGACGTGGGCCTGTTTGTTTGTGATGCGATTGATTAGTTCATTTTTCATATGATGAGTGCAAACAGGAAAGACTAGAGAGCGCATTAAGCAGTGTCAAGTAAGAAGATCTGTGGCACTATACGCAACCGCAAATGTACAAAGAAGCTCCCGCCAAACTCGTCCGTGGCCTGAGCCTGCTTGACGCCACCATGATCGTCGTGGGATCGATGATCGGGTCGGGAATCTTCATCACTTCCGCGGAATCGTCGCGTTTAGTTGGATCGCCGGGCTGGTTGCTGGCGGCCTGGGCTCTCGCGGGCGTGCTCACCATCACCGGCGCATTGTGCTGCGCGGAACTCGCGGCGATGTGGCCGCGCGCCGGGGGCCAATACGTTTTTCTCAGAGAAGCGTACGGTCCGTCAATAGGTTTTCTTTTCGGCTGGGGCTTGTTTCTGATCATTCAGAGCGGAACGATTGCCGCGGTTGCTGTTGCTTTCGCGAATTTCACGGGCGTACTTACGGGGGTGGTTTCAGGGGAGCGATATCTGATTGCGCCCGTCGTGATCGTCCATCCGTCAACCTCCTTCAACGGTTACGCGCTGAGTTTATCGACTCAACAACTACTCGCGGTCGTGATGATCCTGTTCCTCACGTTCATCAACACCCGCGGACTGCAAACCGGCAAGCTCATTCAAAACACGTTCACGTTTACGAAAACTGCCGCGCTGCTTGGATTGATCCTCATCGGATTACTCATCGGTTGGAATCACGGAAGCGCCGCGTTCACTTCGTCGTGGTGGCAACCGTGGCAAAACGGTTGGAAGCCTTTGGCGTCGCAAGTTTGGTTCGAACCGGCAAGCGAAGGGTTGTTGGTGCTGGCGCTCATCATGTTGCTCGGTCGTGCGATGGTTGGGCCACTATTCGCGCAATCAGCATGGAACAATGTCACGTTCACGGCGGGCGAGGTGCGCGATCCGGGGAAGAATTTGCCGCGCGCACTCTTGCTCGGTTGCGGGATCGTAGTCACTCTTTACCTGCTCGCGAATCTTGCTTACGTCGTCACACTGCCTTTGAGCGGGATCCAAAATGCGCCGCAGAATCGCGTGGCGACCGCGGTGATGCAGGCAGCGCTTGGTCCCCGAGGCACGATTCTCATGGCCGTTGCGATCATGATCTCGACGTTCGGATGTAACAACGGGTTAATACTGGCGGGCGCGCGCGTTTACTACGCGATGGCGCGTGACGGGTTGTTCTTTAAACGCGTCGATAGCGTCAACGTGCATCACGTGCCGGCGGTGGCGTTGATAGCGCAGGGCGTGTGGGCCGCATTGCTCGTGTTGCCGCGCACGGTGACGACAAATCCACAGACGGGTTCGTTTACGTTTGGAAACGTTTACACGCAGCTGCTCGAGTACATCGTTTCGGCAGATCTGATCTTTTATGTGTTGATGGTGGGTGCAGTGATCGTGATGCGTCGCAAGTCGCCGGAGATCGAGCGGCCGTATCGAACGTTTGGCTATCCAATCGTGCCGCTGATCTACATCATCATTGCGGGATTGTTCATCATTGACCTGGCGATACTCGCGCCGTCGACTTCCGGAATCGGATATTTACTAGTATTCACAGGCGTCCCTATCTACTTCATCTGGCGCCGCAGATAACGTTGAAGCGGGGGCAAGCCCCTCTTCCTGACTTGTTCTAGCTAACTTGCCTGACTTGTTCCAACTACTGTGGAATGTAGGAAAGAACAAGTCAGGAAGAGGGGCTTGCCCCCGCTGTTACTTGACCCACTCGTCGGCGATTTCCGTCTCGACTTTAACAGGCACCGTCTTCAAATACTCCTGGCCGGCGGCGCACATGACGCGCTCAACTTTTTCCGCCACAGCTTGCGCTTCATCGGCGTCAGCTTCAACCACGATCTCATCGTGAATGATGTTGACGATCTTCGCGTTCGTCTCGCTGAGTTCTTCTTTCAACAGCTTGAGTGCGCGTTTCAGGATGTCGGCGCTCGTGCCCTGTATCGGCGTGTTCTTCCCGTTGCGCTGCGTCATCGAGATCTGCTGGCGGTCGTTTTCATCGTAACGAAAACGCACCAGCCGCCCTGACGCCGTGCGCGCCTGCCGCTCACTCACCGCTCGATTCGCGGCTTCACGCAGGTAAGTATCGAGCTGGCGATACGTCCCGAAGTAACGGCGCAGAATGTTTTCCGCATCCGAGACACTCATTCCCGTCATCAACGCAAACCGCTGCGCGCCGATGCCATAAACCACACCGAAGTTCAGTCGCTTCGCAAAATCACGCTGCTCTTTCGTCACGGAGTCGAGCGAGGTGTTGAAGACCTGCGACGCCGTCACACGATGCAGATCGGCGCCCGAGTTGAACGCTTCGATAAACCCGCGATCGCCTGAAAACTCCGCCAGTATCCGCAACTCAATCTGCGAATAGTCGGCAATGATCAACTTCCGTCCTTCCGGATGTCCACTGAAACAGCGCCGGTACTCAACCGCATGCGGCACTTGTTGAATGTTTGGATTGGTACACGCAAACCTTCCCGTCGGCGCGCCGATCTGACGAAAATCCGCGTGCAATCGATTAGTTACCGGATTGATCAACTCGATCATGTTCTCGCCGTAACTCGTCAGCGCCTTCTGCACCGTGCGGTACTCGAGCAACGTGCCGATGATCGGATATTGCGCGGCGAGCGGCTGTAGTTTCCAGTTGCGCGTCGAATCGGGAACGGGAATGCCAAGACGGTTGAGCGCCTTCGTCAACTGTTGCTGTGAATCGAGGTTGATGTCGTCGCGCTGCGGTCCTCCAAACAGCGATCCCTGCGACGACTCCTCCGCCAGCACCTGCTGCAACTGTTCCGCCAGCTCGACGCGTTTCTTTTCAACGATCCGGAGCTGTTCGAGCCAGCGATCCTTGTGCATGTAAAAACCCGCGAGCTCGATATCAACCACCGGCATCACGCACTCAAATTCGAGCTGCGCACATCTGATCAGCGACTCAGCTTTCAACCGCTCGATCAGTTTCTCGCGCAGCGGCAACAAAATCGCCGCGTCACGCGCTGCATATTCCAGTTGGGCGGACGTCAGTTCGAGAC
>JBKPJP010000226.1:0-6928 GCA_046730735.1 Acidobacteriota bacterium
GCGTAGCTTCCTGATGCGGTCGGCGTTGGGTGGGAGCGTTGAATTCTCGAGGACGGCGTAATGTCCGTCTTCCGCTAACAGAAAAACGATCTTCTCGCCACTGAAATACTCTTTCTTAAACCCCGCCTCCGCACCGTGGAAATACGTAAACACATCGCCCTTCTTGAACTTCCCTTTGAACGACTCGATCACTTCCGCGTTGATCTTCCAATTCTCATACCCGCCAACGCGGTTCGTAATCTCAGCTTCCTGAATACGTATGTGCAGGACGATCGGAACTGACCGGTAATCCTGTCGCAGATAACTGAGCGACGGCCAATTATCGTCGTCCTGCGCACACACAATCGCGGGCAACACGAGAAGTACGAAAAAGGTTCTGAGCAGTAACGATTTCATGAGCGTTCGTGACTCAACGTTTCACCGTGATGGTTAAGTTCGAGATTGCCATCCTCGGTAAACGACTCGGCGCCAAAGAAGATTCGCTTGATGTCCGGATGGCACGACTGAATCTCCTTCTGTAATCGCCGCACCGCTGTTCTAACTTCGAGCGCCGAGATGTGACTGTGAAAGCGCAGTTCGATCGTCAGCAACACTTCGTGTGGTCCAAGATACAACGTATAAAGTGCCCCGACACGCTCGACCGACGGATCGTCATCAACTTTCTTGCGTACTGACTTCAACGTCTCCGCATCGAGTCCTTCACCAATCAGCAAGCCTTTGCTTTCATAGACCATCAACACTGCAACCGCACACAAGAGCAGCCCGATAACTACCGATGCCACCCCATCGAGGTAAGGTAGTCCGAGTTGTCTTCCCAGGAAAATGCCGACGAAAGCGAACACGAGACCAAGCAGCGCGGCTGAGTCTTCGAGTAACACCGTGAAGCTGCTCGGGTCTTTCGTTTCATGAATGGCCTGCAAAACACCTCGCCTGCCGCGCTCAACGCTAAATGCTTTCCACCCGGCCAGCCACGTCGCTCCTTCAAACACAGCCGCTATCCCAAGCACGGAATAACTCCAAACGGCATTCTCAATCTCGACCGGATGCAGGATGTGCAGGATGCCCTCATACGTGGACATGCCTCCGCCGACAGCGAAGACGAGCACGCCCACCACGAGTGTCCAGAAGTAGAGTTCATGCCCGTGTCCAAACGGATGATCTGAATCCGACGGCTTGCGGCTCTTGTAGAGTCCGAGCAGCATCAAGCCGCCATTGCCGGTATCAACAACCGAATGGATCGCCTCAGAAAGCATGGCCGCACTGCCGGTAAACGCGGCCGCGACAAACTTCGTCACGGCGATCGCCAGGTTGCCGGCAATCGCCGCGTATATAGCGAGTTGTGATTTCGAAATTCCTGATTCAGTCCCAATCATCGTAAAAGTAGTAACCACAATAAAGCACAAAAAGCACAAAAATTGGTTAAGAAAAGTATTAATACTAAACTCGGAGGAAAAGATGGGAGCAGAAGCAGACTCAAACTCGGAAATGCCGATGCGTACGCTGGGCCACACCGGCGTCGAGGTCTCGTTGATCGGTCTTGGTGGCTGGCACCTTGGCTTCAAGTCGATCGAGGAAGAACTGAGCATTCGCATCATTCGCACCGCGATCGATAACGGCATCAACTTCATGGACAACTGTTGGGACTATAACGAAGGAGCGAGCGAAGTTCGCATGGGCAAGGCGCTGCGCGACGGTTACCGCGAACGCGTCTTCCTGATGACGAAGATCGACGGTCGCACAAAAGAAGAAGCGACGAAACAGTTGGACGAATCACTGCGCCGGATGCAAACCGATCACATCGACCTGGTCCAACATCACGAGATCCTCCGTTACGAAGATCCACATCGCATCTTCGACGATCAGGGCGCCAACGCCGCGTTACTCGAAGCGCGTGATGCCGGCAAGATTCGCTTCATCGGTTTCACGGGTCACAAAGATCCGCGCATTCATCTCTACATGCTCGAAGTCGCAAAGGAAAATGGATTCTGTTTTGACACGGTGCAGATGCCGCTGAACGTGATGGACGCACACTATCGCAGTTTCGAGAAAATGGTGTTGCCCGAGCTGGTCAAAGAGAACATCGGCGTACTCGCGATGAAGACGCTCGCGAACGGAACGATCCTCGAATCAAACACTGTCACAGCCACCGAGTGTCTTCAGTATGCGATGAACTTGCCGAGTTCGGTTGTGATCACCGGATGCGAAAGCATGGAAGATCTGGACCAGGCGCTGAATGCGGCGCGTACTTTCAAACCGCTGACTAAAGAACAAGTATCAGCATTACTGAGCAAAACTGAAAAAGCAGGTGCACGGGGAGAGTTTGAACTGTTCAAGACTACGTCGGTTTACGACGGCACGGCCCAGCATCCGGAGTGGCTTGGTGAAGAGCCACCCGAAGTGCAGCGCGTGATGCAGAGTTAGAACGATTCGGGTTCGGGTTCGAGAACGAGTTGCTCGCTTTGTCGCATCACGCGGCGCATCAGAAGTGGTTCGTCAAACATCTGCTCGAGACCACGCACGATCGCGTATCTCGGCTCATCAGCGACTCGCACTGGCAGTTTGATCGCATCGCGCAGGTATTCATCAATGCCGCCAAAGAGCGCCCCACCACCGGTAAGAATAATTCCGCGATCGTAAATGTCGCCTGCGACTTCAGGCGGAAGTTCGCCGAGCGTGGCGCCGACGCCTGCCACAATCTGACGCACCACTTCCTGCGCCACCGGATAAATCTCGCCCGCACTGATCTCGATCGATCGCGGCATCCTGGTCAACGCGTCGCTCCCACTGATCGGAAGCTCCTGGGCGAGGTCAACCGGAAGCGTAGCCGAAGCAATCTCCAACTTGAGACGTTCAGCCGTCCTGGCGCCGATGAGCAGTCCGCGATGACGCCGCACGTGATTGATAATCGCGGTATCGATATTCGAACTTCCGATCCGATCGGCGCGTGCACGCACGATCTTGCCGCTCGCAACGATGGCGACGTTAGTTGTTCCGCCGCCGATGTCGACGACCGCTGAAGCATGCGCATCATCTGGCCTGACACCACAACCAAAAGCCGCAGCCAGACCCTCTTCGATCATTCCCACACGACCAACGCGCGCGTGTTGCGCAGCACTGAGCAACGCGCGCCGTTCAACAGGAGTGACATCCGATAACACACTCATCAGTGCGCGACGACCAAAGCTCGTGAGACCGCCGCGGGCCTTGCGCACGAAGTAGGCAAGCATCTCCTGTGTTCGTTCAAAATTGGCCACGACGCCGTTGAGCATCGGCGCGATCACCGCTACGCCGCGCGCTTCGCGTCCGTACTTCTGGCGCGCCTCGCGACCGATGTCGATCACGTCACCGCTGGCAGTATCAACTGCAACTAGCGAAGGCTCGTCAACCACCACACCGCGCCCACGCACCGCAATGATCGTCGACGCCGATCCCATGTCTATCCCCATGAAAGCCATGGGGATCAGCTTAAACCAACCAGGTCCTATTGCCAATTTTCGATTGCCGATTGCCAATTTCAAATCGGCAATTGGCAATCGGCAATCGACAATAAGTTTATGTGTGGCGCAGGACGACGATCGGATTGACTCGCATTGCGCGTGTGGCGGGAATCAGGCAAGCGAGCAGGGCGACGAACCCGAGCAGGACCACGATCATTGCAAACGTCAGCGGATCAGTCGGCGTAACTCCAAACAACATGTTCTCGATGAAACGTGTCAGGCCAAACGACGCCAGCACACCGATCACAACGCCGGTGCTGACCAACATGAGCCCGCGCCCGATGATCAGCTTCAGGATCGTGCCGGGTTGTGCTCCAAGCGCAATGCGAATCCCGATCTCACGTGTATGCTGGGCTACCGTGTAACTCATCACTCCGTAAACACCAATCAACGCCAGCAACAGCGACACACCCGCAAACACACTCAACAACGTCGTGTTCAGACTCTTGTCGCGCACGGTGTTTTCGATCACGAGGTTCATTCCCTGCACCGCATAGATCGGCTGCGCCGGATCGACTGCCTGAACCTCGCGTCGCACGGCGCTCGCGATGCTGTTGTTATCGAGCGTCGAGCGCACCAGTAGTCGCATGTTCCAACGCATGTCGGGCCAGAAGTCCTTCACCGTATACGGCGCGTACATTTCCGGCACCGGTTGCTGCAGCATGCCGCGATTCTTTACGTCGCCCACAACGCCGATGACGGTCGCCTTCGGATCGTCCGTGATCTGTTTTCCGATCGGATCCTCACCGGGCCAGACCTGCTTCGCCATCGCATCGCTAATGACGACAACCGGTTGCTTGTCGTCGCCTTCCCGTTTGTTGAACAACCGCCCGCGCAACAACGGAACACCCGCAGTTTGAAAATAGTCCTCACTAACTACGCGATACTCAACGAGGGGCGACTCGTTTGGCGGATACGTCTTGTCTGCCACAGAGATGTTGCCGTTGTATCCCGTCTCCTCGACCGGCAGGTGCGAGATAACCGCCGCTGTCTGCACGCCCGGCAAATTCTTCACTCGCTCGAGCACCTGCTGGTAGAAACGAATGGCTGACTCGGCGTCTGTGTATCTCTCTGCCGGCAAGGTGATCTTCGCGGTGAGCAAGTTCTGCGGTTGTAGTCCCGGTTCGACTTCTCTAATCCGCAACACACTGCGAATCATCAGCCCCGCGCCGATAAGTAAAACGACCGCGGCAGCGACTTCGATCACGACTAAAAGTTGTCGCAACCAACCGCCGACGAAACTGTCCGAAGCCGTGTTGCCGCCTTCTTTTAGCGTCGTCTGCACATCTGTTTTGCCTGCTTGCAGAGACGGAATCACGCCGAAGACGAGACTCGTCAGCATCGAGACTGCGAGTGTGAAGAGCAACACGCGCGCGTCGATTCGTATCTCCTGTGAACGCGGGAGAAAAGGAAAAGCAATCCTGCCGAGCACGCCCATGCTCCACCACGCGAGCGCGATTCCCAGTCCTCCACCTAACACCGAAAGCAACAGACCTTCAGCGAGAAACTGTTGGACCAACCGGCGGCGTCCGGCGCCGAGCGCGATGCGAATGCTGATCTCTCGACGACGCACTGTCGCGCGAGCGAGCAGGAGGTTGGCTACGTTCGTGCAAGCGATCAGCAGCACGAAACCAACTGCGACCATCATCATCACCAGCGTTGAGCGCACGTTGGCAACCCACAGGTCTTCGATCCGAGTCAGCCTGATGCCTCGTCCATTCTTGTACTGCGCTTCCAGCCGCGCTGCGATCGCGTTCATGTTGTCACGCGCCTGCGCGAGTGTGACACCTGATTTGAGCCGGCCGATTACGAGAAATTTGTGATTGCCTCGTTCCAATCGATCTGTTTCTGAAAAGACGAGGGGCGACCAGATCTGCACCGTGCGATACAGGGACGATAGTTCCGGCGGCATCACGCCGACGATTGTGTACTGTTGCCCGTTCAAAGGAATCGTTTGGTTGATGACATTTGGATTCGCGGCGAAGTTGCGGCGCCAGAGTTCGTTGCTGAGCACGACTACACGTTCGTTACCGGCAACGTCTTCGCCCGGAAGAAAAGCGCGTCCGAGAGTTGGTTTAACTCCAAGCACGTCGAAATAGTTTGCACTCACGTTCAGGCCAGGGACGCGCTGTGGTGTGTCGCCGCTCTGAAGATTGAAGCTCGTGAACCAGTAAGCGGAGATACCCGTGAAGACTGTGTTCTGAGCTTTCCAGTCTTCGAGTGTCGGCACCGAGACGGAACCGAAGCCGTTGGGTTTGAAGGTTTCGGAAAGGTCCAGCAGTTGTTCCGACTCGGGGAACGGAAGCGGTTTCAGGAGCACTGCATTGACGGCGGAGAAGATCGCGGTGTTTGCGCCGATGCCGAGTGCGAGCGTCAGCGCAGCGACCAACGTGAAGCCCGGACGCTTGACCATCATTCGCATTCCGTAACGCAAATCCTGGAGGAAGTTTCGCATTTTGGCTCCTTTCTCTGCGGTCCTCTGCGGTCCTCTGCGATCTCTGCGTTTGTTAGGGCGCTTTTCAACGCAGAGATCGCAGAGGACCGCAGAGGGCCGCCGAGATCTATTTAACCTTCATCACTACGAACGTCAGATCGTCGTAAAGCGACATGCCCGCGCACCACTCTTTCACACGCCGCGCCACTACATCCCGGATCTGATCGGCCGACAGCGAGGCAATCGACTTCAACGTCTCCATCATCCTGTTTGTGCCAAACTCTTCACCCTCGACGTTCAGCGCTTCAGTGAGTCCGTCGGTGTAGAGGAAAAGCAGATCGTTTGAGCTCATCTGCACAGTCTCTTGTTCGTAGGCGGAGTGCTCGAACGCGCCCGCGACCAGTCCGCCAGAAGTCAACTCCCTAAACTCGGAACCGTGCTGAAGATAAAGCGGTGGATTGTGACCTGCGTTCACGTACGTCAGACGCTGCGTCGCGTGATCGAACGTCGCATAGAAGAACGTCACATAGTGTTCGCCATTGGTCGAATCAAACAGGAGGCGATTCAACTTGCTCACGATCGACGACAGGTCTGAGACAGTCGATCCGTTTCTGGCCGTCAGGCTTCGCAGCGTTGCCTGCACGGTCGACATCAGCAACGCGGCCGGCATTCCTTTCCCGGCAACATCGGCAATCGCAACACCCAGTTGGCTGTTATCAAACTTGATGAAATCGTAGTAATCGCCGCCGACGCCGCGCGCGGGTTCGCAGAACCCTGCGACTTCCATGCCGTTTGTCTTCGGCGCTTGCGAAGGCAGTAGACGTTGTTGTACTTCCGCCGCGAGTGCGAGCTCGCGCCGCATTCGCTCCTGGGCCACCATGCGTTCCGTCAAGCGCGCGTTATCGATAATCAACGCGAGCTGTCCGGCGATCGACATCAGCAGTTCTCGATCGGCGACTGAGTATTGAAAGCCGCCGCGTCTCGGACCGAATGAGAG
>JBKPJP010000227.1:0-5931 GCA_046730735.1 Acidobacteriota bacterium
GCCGGGGGTCGTGCGATATCGGAAGTGTTCGGGGTTGCTCCGGTTGGCCCAGTAGTTGGACCAGTGTTACGCGGCAGCGCAACCGTCGCCGGATAGTTCTCGATGATAGTCGCATTCTGATCCGGCAAATCTCGACTCGTCGGTCGTTCCGACGGCGCATTCAGATCGATCGACGTAGCGCGAAGTGTCGCATTCGGATCGAAAGTTTGCGGCGCAATCAGCAAGCCACCATCAAACGTGCAGAACTTCTGCCCTTCATCGGGAAACGTACGATTACACTTGGGGCAACTCTTCATACAGACGGACCTCTTAAGCGGGAATCAGTTGAGCTTGGCAATTAATTCGCACGAGCTTTGGCGAGTTTCTGGGCGGCGCCACTGTTGTTTGGATCGAGTTCGAGCGCTCGCTGATACGCGCGAACAGCTTTGTCTTTCTGGTTGGATTTTAGATAACCGTCACCCACCCCTTCAAAACCATAAACACCGGCGAGTTGTTTTTTCTCACCTGCTCCGGCAAACGCTGAAGCGCGCTCGTAAGTTGCTTCAGCATCGCTGAATCGATCCATTCCCAGGTATGCCCGGCCCAACAGGTTGAAAGGCAGGAACGCACGTGAACTGACTTCAGTCGCCGACTTCAAGTAAGGTTCGGCTTCCTGATATCGCCGGTAAACGACGAGGAAACGACCCATCAGCAGCAGCGACGTCGGATTTTGTGGATCAAGCTCGAGTGCTTTTTTCACAACCGGTTCCGACTGCGGCCACAACTGTTCGACCTGAAGCGAATCGGCAATCAGGTTCAGCGTGCCCGGATCCTTTGCCAGCTCGATCGCTTTGGCATACAACGGCGCCGCTTCGCCGGAGCGATTCATGCGGTTGAGTGCGCGCGCGAGGTGCGCATAGGCAACAGCAAACTGCGGATCCAACTCGATCGCGCGGCGAAGTGAATGTTCCGTTTCGCTGTTGAATACCGCGCGTGTCTGAAGCGCTACGCCGAGTCGATCCCAACCGACGGCATTCTTTGGATCTATTTGAACTGACTTACGCGCGAAGCTTTCAGCCTCAGCAAGCCGCTTCGCATTCTCTCCATCCGGACGTGGTTGGACCAGCACCACACTCAACGCCACGCAAGCGTCTGCGTTAGCCGGCGCCCAGGCCACTGAATTTCTATAAGCTGCTTCAGCATCGTCCCAGCGCTGCTGGTCGGAGTAGACGTTGCCCAAACCATAGGCAGCGCGCGCGTCGCGTGGTTTGAGTTTCAGGATCTCCTTGTACGCTTCTTCAGCTTCGGCAAACTTCCGTCCGTCGCGAGCTTCGTTGCCTTTGTCGAGCAACTCCTCGACTCGCTCAGCAACGGCCGTATTTTTGGGTTTTCCAGCTCCGGGGCGGCCAGCGGGCGGCTTGGTCCCCGCAGCAGGTTTCGTCGTTCTCTTGGACTCGGGATTCTTGGCTTTGAAAACACCGGCGCCGACGTCTACCCCCACGTCCTGTCCAAACACGGTCGCACCCGTTGCCAAACTCAAGCAAAGTGCGGCTGAAATCAAAAGTGCCGCGCGCAGGATTGCGTTAGTGCTCATCATTCTCTCCCTGGTGCTGTTTGGATTGCGATAATCGTCGAAAAATTCAACTTATGGATCACTGAAGAACTACTGAATTCGATTGTAGATCAGCTTTGCCCGAGGAGCTAATCGCTCACGGACTGCGCACCAATCGAAAACCCAGCAATGTCGTCTTCGACGAAGGCGGAACAAATTCGCGTAAACAAGCGGATATCGGCGCCTCGGCGTTAGCCGGATCACTCACGTAACAGCCACCGCGAATCGTGACCCACTCTTCCATACTACGAGGAACTTTCGCCGCGTTGCCGGGATATACCGAAACCTTTGAAGCCGTCCATTCCCAGACATTCCCGATTAGATCAACTACGCCCCACCTGTTTTTGCCTTCGGGACGTGAACCGACCGCCGACGGCGTGGCCTCTTTAATAACCGCCGCTTTTTCCTGCCATGCCGGACCCCACGGATACAAATCGCCCCTCTCACCGTTGCGCGCGGCATACTCCCATTCTTCTTCAGTCGGCAAACGATACGTCACGTTGTCACGCTTCGAACGCCACGCAGCAAACGCTGTTGCGTCATCCAGGGTAACGTTCACTACCGGCCACTGCTCCTGTCCAAACGGTGGCTTATTTCCGATCCAGTGATTGGGAGCGGCGTGGTTTGTTTCTCTGACGAAGTCGGCGTATTCACTATTGCTGACTTCTGTCCGATCCATTTCAAACTGCTGCACCGTCACCGCATGAGCCGGAGTTTCCTGTGGTGGCCCATTCTTGCGTCCCATCAAAAATGTGCCGCCGTCGATTCGGACTAAATCGGCCCTGGTCTTCGGTGGCACAACCGGAGCCAGCGTCGGCTTTGGATCTTCGGTCGTTGATATTTCGGTCCTTGCTATATTGGCACCGGGTCGCAGCATCATGTATGCGCCGATACCAACACCGCCGAGTATAAGGACCACCAAGGCTGCACCGATGAATAACAACGGCGATGGTCCTTTACGCTTGGGCGTGATGTCGACCACCATCGATCTTCGTGGCGACGCTGAGGCGGCAACACCATTCGAAGCAGCCCATTCGGGGTTCGTGGTACTTCCCTGCACTCGTGTCGTCTCCGGATCCAGCGACGGCGGCATACTTCCCGACAATCGTTCGAGACGATCTTCGAGCTCTTGCGCCTGCAGCGCCATGCGCTCGAGTTTTTCCTGTTGCTCTTTCTCGCGGCGCTCGCGTTCTTCATGCCGCTTATCGAGTTGCGTGCCGCTCACTGTGCCCGCCAGCGATTCGAACGAAGCACCAAAGTTCGTCTCCTGCGCGACCGGCGGGTGCGCGGCTGTCGCCGACATATCCGGCGCGGGCGTTGTGGGCGATTGCGTTGGGGGCTGCGGTATCACTGACGCCATCGTCTTGTTTGGATCCAGCCCGACTGTTTCTCGCAGTGCGGCGGCAACTGCCGGCGACGAGTTCAACGCGGCGTGAAGATTTCTAAGAAACGTCGGCACCGAGTCGATGCGTGCTTCGACCTCTTTCTCGAGTGCGTGTCGTACGACAGCTTCGACGGGCGGCGGCACGGAAGCTCCCATCGACTGAAAACTCGGAGGCGGCATCGTCAGATGCTTCTTCATGATCGACGGAATCGAAGATCCCTTGAAAGGAACTTCACCCGCGAGCATCTGGTAAAGAATGACTCCAAGACTATAAATATCAGCGCGCGCATCCGGCTCTTCGTCGGACCACTGTTCCGGCGCCATATAAAAAGGCGAACCCATCAATCCGCTCGTCTGCGCTTGTATAAACGAGCCGAGCAGCTCGCCCGACTTGATCTTCGCGAGACCGAAGTCGAGGATCTTGAGGCCTTCGGCTACGGGGACGCCGTCCTGGACCATGATGTTCAATGGTTTCAGATCGCGATGCACGATGTTTTGCCGGTGCGCCGCGCCGACACCCGCAGCGATAGCGCTGATGAATTCCCACGCGCGTTGCGGCGACATCGCGCCTTCAGCGGCGAGTATGTCCTGAAGCGATCGACCTTTGACAAACTCCATTACGAGAAAAGGCATCGTGCCGCGGACCACACCGAAGTCGGTCACGGCGATGATGTTTTGGTGACGGATCGCCGCGGCCGCGAGTGCTTCCTGTCGAAAACGCGTGGTCAGCATCGGGTCGTTACCGACGAGATCCGGCAGGATGACTTTGATGGCATGTGAGGTCTTCAGGAAGATGTGCCGTGCCTGAAACACGACGCCCATGCCACCTTGCCCGAGCCGGCGCTCGAGCAGGTAGCGGGCGTCAAGTGTTGGCTCACCGATAAGTGACGGTGTAGTCGCATCACCATCCTGAGGACAGTGATTTGTTTCGTCGGGGTAACAGCGCCTACAGGTTGGACACTCTTTCATCTATGGGGAACCACGAATCCGTAGACTGCCATCATCGTATCACGACATTGACGAGGCGGCGTGGTACAACTATCACTTTCACGACTTCGTGGCCATCGATTAAAGCTCGTACACGTTCGTCGGCGAGCGCCGAGGAACGCAACTCGTCCTCTGAAATCTCCGGTGAAGCGATCACGCGCGAACGGAGTTTTCCATTGACCTGAATCGGAATCTCCAGCTCTTCGCGTCGTGCGAGCTCGGCGTCAGCAACGGGCCAGCGCGGCACTTCTTTCAACAAACCACCGGCATGACCCAGGCTTTCCCACAACTCCTCACTGATGTGCGGCGCGAATGGAGTCAGCATGATCACGAGGGATTCCAGCGCTTCTTTCATCGCAAAAACGTCTGCGTCGGAAGCCTTCGCCGGATCCGCGTTGAAGTCGGCGATCTGATTGAACAACTCCATCAACGCCGCCACACTCGTGTTCAAGTGCAACTGTTCGAAGTCGCTCGTGACCTTTGCGATCGTCTGATGCGTCTTGCGCCGTAACGTCCGCGCTTCCGAACTAAAGCCCAGGGCGTCGCGTGCGGTTGATGAGTTCGACAATCGCTCTTGCCATTTCCACACCATCGCATAGACGCGTCTCAGGAATCGCACGGCGCCTTCGATTCCGGTTTCAGACCAGCGCAACTCGTTCTCAACCGGCGCGGCAAACAACACGAACAATCTCGTCGCATCGGCGCCAAACGCAGCGATCATCTCATCAGGATCGACTCCGTTGCCGAGACTCTTCGACATCGCCTTCCATTCGTTAGTTCCTTCGACGATGTTCGTCACCATGCCCTGCGTCAACAATCTCTTCACCGGCTCATCAAATGAAACCAAACCCATGTCGCGCATGACCTTGGTCCAAAAGCGCGTGTAGATGAGATGCATCACCGCATGCGAGTCGCCGCCGATGTACTGGTCCACTGGCGTCCACTGCTCAACGATGCTGCTCTCGAACGGTTTATCGTCGTTTCGCGGATCGAGGTAGCGGAAGAAGTACCACGATGAATCGACGAACGTATCCATCGTGTCAGTCTCACGCCGCGCAGGACCATCACACTTCGGACAAGTTGTGTTTACAAACTCCGGCACACCCGCCAACGGCGACTCGCCCGTGCCTGTGAACGCGGCGTTTTGCGGTAACACGACCGGCAACTGTTCGTAAGGCACCGGCACCATGCCGTCTTTGTCGCAATAGATCACGGGTATGGGCGAGCCCCAGAAACGTTGCCGTGAAATACCCCAATCGCGAATGCGATAGGTCACTGCCGCCTCGCCAAAACCATTCTTCTTCGCGTGCTCGGCCATCTCAACTGTGGCGACTTCCGACAGTTTGCCGCCCCAATCACCGCTGTTGATTAAGACGCCGTAGTCAGTGAACGCGTGTTTAATCTCGGCTGACGCATCACCCGCCGTTGTCGGCGTCGGCTCCGCATCGAGTTGTTCGTGAGTGATCGGAGCGATCACCTGACGGATCGGTAACGAGTACTTCTGTGCAAACTCCATGTCGCGCTCATCGTGAGCCGGAACACTCATCACTGCGCCTGTGCCGTATTCCATCAACACGTAGTTCGCCACCCACACCGGTATTGTCTCGCCGCTGAAAGGATTGATCGCGAGCACGCCCGTGTTGAGTCCTTCCTTCTCTTCCTCGCCGACTTCGCGTCCGGCGGATCTTTGAGTTCTCAGCTTCTGCGCAAACGCGTCGATGTCGGTCTTCAACTCCGACCCTTTGAGCAACTCAGCCAACAACGGATGCTCAGCCGACAACACCACGGCCGTGGCGCCGTAGATAGTGTCGATACGAGTAGTAAACACACGAATCTTCTCGTCGCTATCTTTGACAGGAAATTCGACAAACGCGCCTTCACTACGCCCGACCCAATCACTCTGTCGCTTCAAAACCTTCTCGGGCCAGTTGGCCTGGATCTGTTTCATGTCAGCGACCAGTCGTTCAGC
>JBKPJP010000228.1:0-3358 GCA_046730735.1 Acidobacteriota bacterium
GATGTGTATAAGAGACAGGTGCTCTCGCGCGGCAACGTTGTGATCGATAAAGGAGAGTTTAAAGGGAAAGCGGGTAATGGACAATTCCTGAAGCGCGGCACGTGCGTAAATATTTAGCCGCGGATTAACACGAATGGACGCAGATTAAATTCCCATAGCTATGACAACTGAATCCCCCACTACACAACGCGACTTTGTGGAACTACAAACCGACGTCTCACATAGTCCACTCTGGAATCGCGATCTCGCACCAACCACGATCAAAGAGAGAACCTGGTCGACCTGGAACATCGCTGCGCTCTGGATCGGAATGAGCGTCGTTATTACGACATACACACTTGCCGGCGGTTTTATCGAAGCGGGCATGAACTGGTGGCAGGCGATGATCACGATCCTGCTCGGCAACACGATCGTGCTCATCCCAATGATCCTCAACGCGCACGCCGGAACGAAGTACGGAGTTTCATTCCCGGTTCTCAGTCGCGCCGCCTTTGGCACACGAGGCGCGAATATACCGGCGATGTTGCGCGCGATTGTCGCGTGTGGCTGGTTTGGTATTCAGACGTGGATCGGCGGCACAGCGATCGATGCGTTGCTCGGCGTAATGTTTCCCGCGTGGAAGACGTCTCTTGCGACGACGGTTCTCGATGTTGCGCTGCACACGTGGATCGCGTTCTTTCTATTTTGGGGCATCCAGGTCTTTATCATCATGAAAGGCGTCGAGGGGATCAAATATCTCGAGACGTGGTCAGCGCCACTGTTGCTGTTAGGCGGTTTGGTATTACTGATCTGGGCCTCGTGGCGCGCGGGCGGCCTGGGCCATGTCTTGACTGAATCAGCGGCACTACAAAAACAACACGGCGAGTTTTGGCATATCTTTCCCGGCGCGTTGACTGCCTCGGTCGGTTATTGGGCCACGTTGAGTCTGAACATTCCCGACTTCACGCGCTATGCACGCTCGCAGAGATCGCAGATGCTGGGCCAGGCATTGGGTCTGCCGTTGACGATGACGGCGTTCGCTTTCATTGGTGTGGCTGTGACAAGCGCGACGCTTTTGATCTACGGCGTGGCTATTCCGAATCCAGTTGACCTCATGTCGCGCTTTGATAGCGTGTTGATCATTCTATTCGCGACGGCAGTGATCTTTGCGGCTCAACTCACCACCAACATGGCGGCGAATGTCGTCTCGCCGTCAAACGACTTCTCGAATCTGAATCCAAGACTGATCTCCTACGTTACCGGTGGCTTGATCACCGCCGTGATCGGCATCCTGATGATGCCCTGGAAGTTGATGGCTTCGATGGGTGCTTACATCTTTACCTGGCTGATCGGTTATTCAGGCTTGATGGGTGCGATTGCCGGGATTTTGATCTGCGACTACTGGGTGATCAGAAAACAACGCCTGGACCTCGCCGGCCTTTTCGAGACAAATGGACCTTACTCGTATGGCAGCGGCTTCAACTGGAGAGCCATCGTTGCGCTCTGTCTCGCGATCTTTCCCGTTGTTCCCGGCTTCCTGCGGGCAGCGACAACACCCGGCGGCCAGGTCAGCAATCCAGACTTTTTTGATAGCCTGTACACTTATGCATGGTTCGTTACTTTTGCTCTTGGATTCGGCATATACTACGTTTTGACGAAGACCGCGAAGGGAGAGTCAGCCTAGATGCCACGCACAGTTAAATGCGCACTTATCCAATGTGCAAACGCCGCCGCCACCGATCTGCCGATCGAGGAGATCAAGCGGCTCAATATCGAGAAGCACCTGACCTATATCGAACAAGCCGCGGAGCAGGGCGTGCAGATTCTCTGCATGCAGGAGATCTTCACGACTCCGTACTTCTGCGCCGAACAACAGACGCGCTGGTATGAAGCGGTCGAGCGTATTCCTGATGGTCCAACGGTGCGGTTGATGCAGGAAGTCGCCAAAGAGAAAGGCATGGTCATCGTCGTGCCGATCTATGAAGAAGAGCTCACGGGCATTTACTACAACACCGCCGCCGTGATCGATGCCGACGGAAAGTATCTCGGCAAGTATCGCAAGAACCACATTCCGCACGTGAATCCGGGTTTCTGGGAGAAGTTTTACTTCCGTCCCGGCAATCTCGGTTATCCGTGTTTCGACACGGCGTTCGCGCGCATCGGCGTCTACATCTGTTATGACCGCCACTTCCCGGAAGGCGCGCGCGCACTCGGATTGAACGGCGCTGAGATCGTTTTCAATCCGTCAGCAACCGTGGCGGGACTGTCTGAATATCTCTGGCGTCTCGAGCAGCCGGCGCACGCAGTTGCGAATGGTTACTTCATCGGCGCGATCAATCGCATCGGACACGAGCAGCCCTGGGACATCGGCGAGTTTTACGGGCAGAGTTACTTCTGCGATCCGCGCGGACAGTTTCTCGCCGAAGCACCGCGTGATAAGGATGCGCTCATAGTCGCGGATCTCGATCTCGACAAGATTCGCGAGGTGCGCAACACGTGGCAATTCTTCCGCGACCGCCGTCCTGATACTTACGGCGCGTTAGTGGCCGATTAACTGGAGAACATCATGGATCTATCCATCACCGTCAACGGCATGAAGTTTCCCAACCCGTTCGTCCTGGGTTCGGGGCCGCCGGGAACAAACGCGCGCGTGCTCGCAAAGTCGTTCGATGCGGGCTGGGGTGGCGCGGTCGCGAAGACTGTCAGCCTCGAGTCGGCGAAGGTCGTGAACGTTGTTCCGCGTTACGGAAAACTTCGCTCCAGATCCACAGGCGAAGTGATTGGTTTCGAAAACATCGAGCTGATCTCCGATCGACCGATCGACGTCTGGCTGGACGAGTTTCGACAGGTGAAAAAAGAGTATCCAAACAACATCCTCATCGCGTCGATCATGGAGGAGTACGACAAGAGCCGCTGGCAGGAGCTGACGCGCATGGTCCAGGAGACCGGCGTCGATGGTTTCGAGCTCAACTTCTCATGCCCGCACGGAATGACCGAGCGGAAGATGGGATCGGAGATGGGCGAGCATGCCGATCTCACCGAAGAAGTGACGAGCTGGGTGACGGAAGTCGCCACAGTTCCGGTGTGGGCCAAGATGACGCCCAACATCACAAACATTCGCGAACCTGCGATGGCGGCGGTGCGTGGTGGCGCGGTCGGTATCTCGGCCATCAATACGATTCTGTCAGTGATCGGTGTCGACCTCGACACGTTGCGACCGATGCCGACGGTTGAAGGTCACTGTGTTCCGGGTGGTTATTCCGCGCAGGCCGTGCGGCCGATCGCGTTACGAATGGTGAGTCAACTCGCGCTCGCGCTTCCGGAGGGCGTTTCGATCAGCGGCATCGGCGGTATCGAGACGTCACACGATGCACTAGAG